>WRNV01000066.1 GCA_009776445.1 Oscillospiraceae bacterium
AACAGCGTCGGATTTGAGCTGTGCAGCAGCCGGAGAGTTTTATTGAGATCCCATCCATTTATGTCGAGCATTCCATCAAGCGGATACTCTATCACGTCCCTTGTCCTGTCAAGCCGTAAATAGTGCTCGATCGGGCGTATATAGATAAACCTCACGTCATAATCGGAATCAGGTGAGGCAAACCCCCATGCCCGACTGCCGGATTCCACAGCATGAATAATGCGTATGTTTTCATTTTTCTCTATTTCAGCCAGTTTCGCAGTTATTTTGTCAAACAAATGGAACACCTCAAATTTGGCAACCAGCGATGCCTATCTAATGGATTTTTTCGTACAACTGACTTCCCTCGGCTTTCATTTTGCGTTTCAAATCGCTCCTATATCGCCGGGGATTTTCTGTTCCGGTCAGCAGCTCAATCACATCTACAATCGAAATCTGCCAGTCTTGCAGTTCTTCGTTCCACTCCATACGGACTTGTTTGTCATTAAAGACCTTTATTTTTTGTTCCTCACTCATTTATGAACCTCCACGATGGATTTCATAAATGGTTGCCGCATGGCTTTTGAAATGGCCAATGACCCTTCACGCTTCGTTGGGGAAGGGCCGGATTCAGTTGACGGCGGCGGTTGGGACGACGACGACGAACTCCCGTTTTCGTCTTGATGGCCATATGCGCCGCTTCCCGCCTGTGGGTTCGCGGGCGGGAACTGCGCCCCCCATATTTAAGCCCTACGCGCCGCAGCACTTCTTGTACTTTTTGCCGCTCCCGCACGGGCAGGGCTCGTTTCGACCGATTTTCACCACCCTCACCGGTTCGGGTTTCTTGTAATCGACGCCCTCAAGTTCGGAGGGATGCAGTCCTGCGTATATCTTTTTGAACTCTTTGGCTTTGACACCGTTACCCATATCATTGTATAGATTTACAAACCCTTCAATGACGTATTTCTTATCGCGCAACCCACTTCTTGAATACCCGGCGAGCAGCACCTCCTCGGCCTTCTCATACTGTTCGCCGCTGTGAATGCGCAAGCAATCAGCCCATCCGCTATATGCCCAACCGCAATCAGGGTCCTCCTGTATCCAGTCTTTGAACACCTGCTCGCCGCCCGCTTCGTCGCCTAAGTCGTAATGGGCTTCTCCCAAGGCAATTCGCGTGTTGTTGATAAGCAGTTCGTCTGTGCCGCTCCACTGAAGCAGCTCTTGGCAGTAATCGATGCGTTTTTGGTGGTATGTTTTGTCGTCGATCCCCGCATTATGCAGCTCCATTTCCAGGTATTGCACATGATTGCCCGGAAATTCCTTCCATTTGTACTTTCTGTTGAGGTCGTAGATGTCAGTTGCAACACCTTCTGCGAACAGCTCCTTCATCTGCACCCATGCTTCGAGCCATTTGTCGCAGGCGCCTTTTGGATCGTTTTCCAGATTGAGCGCGAATGCTTCCGCTAACAGTGCTTCTATTTCTTTAAAGCGTTCCATCCCGTATGTCACCTCCTGTGCGTTTCAGTATATCACATTTCGGTGTTCGGGTGACGTTTTCTGTTCATTTGAAATCGGCAACTCTCTAGGCTGTGCGTGCGCATTTTATGTCGCCAGCTGCGGGGCATTTAGAACTGGCATTAACAATTATCATTACGGAATTATTACAATTGTACGCAATTAGCTAAAAGGCATCACAAAAAGCAATAGATAATAGCTTTAGCTAATAATAGAGTCTTGCAATCAGAGCATATGTCACTCTTCTCTGGGATGTGAATTAGCTAAATGATCAGCTAAAATTCTTATTCTGAATCATCTTTAGTTAATACCCAGGTACCCGTTCGTCTGTTCTCGTCGCTGCGTTTTATTAATCCATCCCGCTTCATTGCCATCAGCAAGTTTCTTACCTTGTTATCTTTCTGCTTTTCGTCAAGTACATCAGAAACTTTATCACCAAGCAGCCTAATAAAGTCAGTTTTCGTGCCGCTGCCCCATTGCTGGAGAAACCTAACAATCAAGTCCACGTAATACTTGTCATCCAGAGCCTTGTTTCTTGTATACTGAGTTCGTTTATCAATAATCTCAGCAATGTTCATTGAAACATAGATGTTCGGCGCTTTTCCTTCAATTACTCCGATGGAGCGTAAGTGTTTGTACTGCTCACGGTTTAAGGGCTGCTTTTTTTGGACGCAGTCCAATAAATAGACTGTTTCTATGTCAAATTCCGGATGATCATACAGCATTCGCATATAGTTTTCGTCCAATGTCTTGCCGTAAACTCTGACCACAACCTTATCAGGTTTCATAAAGAAGTAGTCAGGCATTGGGAAAAGACGTTCCTGCTGTATTCTGAATACTCTTCGTATGCCCATTGCAACGGTATCAATCATATTGAATTTTGTCATTGTCTCTGCAAGCAATTGATTTCGGTAATATGGCGCTGAATACCACGGCCGAAGAACTGTTAAGATATCGCCGGGAAGAAATACTCCGGGATTCTGGACGAGAAAGTAGTCTTCATACTCATCAACGTAAATGCGCCCACCCTGCGTGTAGTCCATGTGCGCGATACTGTTGTACAACAACTCCCTTTGCAGATTGGTGTTGTATTTAGGAATGTCAATCGTTTGGAGCGAACGCCTGTTGGGAATATATCTGTAAGTCAAATTGCGAACTTTATCGTAAACCTTATCAACAACCGTGATGAAAGGTATTTTGAATTCCATATAGTCTTTTACCATATTATTCGAATCGTAGAGCCGCCACATAACACGGGCAGTGGTATCAAGCAAGTTATCATAATCCGGGTTTCCAAGAAGAACCATCGCGGCGTTTGTAAGCTTACCTTTGACAATAAGGTTAAGTTTAGTCAAAAACTCAATGTCGTTCATCTTTTCAATTTCAAAACTGATATATTCGCGGTCATGCTTTATTTTATAGCTCTCGCGCGCGGTCTTTATCGCGTCTTGATCCAAATGCTTTATTCCTGCACCTCCAATAACTTGTCTTGACCAATCATGCCGGGCCTGCCCTCGTAGGCGTTCAAGTTCCTCAGTTGATAATGCCCCGAGTGATTCACCCTCGCGCCCGTACCAATGACCTTTCCATTCGGTTGGCATAGCGGTGACTGCAGCAGGGATTTTGAACATTACCACGCGATTGTCACCATCGTAAACCTCAAAAATATCAATGAAGGTAATCCCACCTGTGGTATTATGGGCTACCTCATGCTTTAGTTTTTCCAACCCATTCGTGTTACGGTAGTCAGTGCCAACAATCTCTCTCGTTTTGTCATGTACGCCAAATACAAGCCAACCATACTGAAAGCCTTTCAGGTTGGCTTCATTGCTTATTGCAGAAAAATACTTCCCAATATCATGTTGGCTGAAGCTGTTTGTCGCCTGCTTAAACTCGACAACTTCATGCTCCCAATTTTGAATCAATCCGTATAGGACATGGAGCAACTCATCGTTTGCAGTGCGGTCGTTATTGTTGATGTTATTCACTTCCCATCACTCTCATCTTGAACAGGATCGCCAATGTAAAGATCATCATATATGCTCTTGAACGAAATTGTCATTCTGATTTTTCCCTTTTCATCTGTGCCGTCGAGAGATAGGTTAAAAGAATGCTTAATGATATTCATAAACGTACTGATGTTATCTATTTCCAAACCGTATGAAGTTGCTGTCAATGATACATTCCCGGTATCAAACGTATCGTTCATTCTGTACTGGATGTGCGCTCTCGGATTGTCTTTCTTGACAAGCTTTGTTAAGGCGAGGAATGCTGCATGAAACTCATTATATCGCTTAAAATTGATAATACGTACTTTTTCTCGTTTCCCCCATTCCTCTAAATGATTATCAAGTTGCTCCAGAAAGGCAGCGAAAGGCGGGTCGTCGTCAGGTTCAAAATTTTCGATAAAATCCTCTTCATGTGAGCCGTGATAGATTCCGTCGTAGTTCATTATCATCATCCTTATCTTGTGTACTACTACCCAGTCATATCCGATACTTGGCAGTTATGGGCTCATTTCTCGATATTCAGTATTGTCTTTAAGTCTGCCATATGTTGCTTGGTAAAACGGACACTACTTGCCTCGTCACCTAACATAAGAGGAACTGTACAATCATCATTTTCGCAAAAACTTGAAACAAACAAGTCCATCGCGTCATCGTCTCTCTGGATGAACTCAACAAATTTTGCTGCGCATAAAGGACAAAGTGCAAGATAGTTTATTTCGCTTTCCCTCGTGATCCTTTTCACCTTAGGAGTGTTAAACGCGCTAATTGCTTCAAAGTAATACTTGCCGTCACGTCCCTTAAAGGGCATTTCCATTTCACACATTTGACAAACCATCTCTTTATACGCATTTGTATACTGATCGCGTAACCACACTTTCGGATTATAAGCAGGTTCAGATTCCCGCTTGGAACCTACAGTTGGACCATAACTAATAGTATCTTCTTCTAAATACTCTTTTGCAACTTCATCCTCTCTACGTCTAGGGTTAGGTGACACAAATATTGGGAAATCAGGGCGTTTTCTTTCCAGTTCAAATTGAATAGCATTACCTAGAACCTGACGAATATCGACACCGCTTTCTTCAGCTTCTATTAACAACGCAACACTTTCGGAACTGATGCCAAGTGTATCAGCAGCAGACTTAAGCTTTTGTTGTTTATCCTTCGCTTCATCGTCAATCAGTCTGGCTTCAAGACCAAACCCTATAGCAGATAACATACCATTCCCGTCATCATAGACAAACTCAGGTAATAACATTGTCTCAATCATATTTCTCGGAGTGCGGAAATTCCCATTGATATCAGGTATCCATGCGGCTTTTGCCAAAATGCAAACTATCTGAGAATCTGCCGTCTTGGTAGGAGATTCTCTATTGGGCCTGAAACGTGCTTTAGAAATGTCTCTTTCTGCTGAAATAATTGCATTCCAGATAAGACGCGATGCAGCAACAGTCTTGTGCGCAATGTATCTGTCAATGTTCTCTATGATATAGTCTTGGTTTATTCCATATTGAGTGTTTTTACCATATTGGTAAAGTGACTTAAAGTGTGGGTTATTAGTTATGGGAACACCTATAATTCTTAATTTACTGAGGGCTCCTAAAAAAGTAAGTAAGCCCAATAGTATGGATATATCATCCAACGGCAGTGTTTTTTGATATCCCTCCCATAGAGGGTGCTTTCTATGTATGGAGCGTACCTGAGCTAAACCCGTATCGCTATATGGGGTATCAATGTATAATAAGTCAGCTTGAACCCAACTGGGTGTCATGCCGTCAAGTAAACACCTGAATTGCAATCTTCTTCTAAAAATCGTGTTTTTTTCAGGAGCGTTTTTCAGGTAGTCCAAAAAAAAGGAGATATCTTCCAGATGGTCATTTTCTGTTACTTCCTTAATTCTACTCTCATATCGTGACAATCGCGTTTCCACATACACATTTGTGTCGAATTCGCGAACGCCGATTCGCTCCAGAAAGCTTTTGGCAGACTGAGAGCGCCTTGAATCACCTGCTGAATGATAAGTATCTATTTTTACTAAAATAATACTCTTGCCAACAACTAAATCGCATATTTTACTATCAACAGAGAAGTATGCATCTGTTGCCATTACATGGCTTAAATCTGTTGTTCTTGCTAATTTTAGGTTTTTATCAACCGTAATTCGTTCGTCTTCTAGTAATGCGTATAGTTGCAATAACCATTGATCAGGCTTGCCGTGTATCCACATTTCAATTTGCGTACTGTTGTTACTGCTTCTAGGGTTCAATGTTATCCCTAATTCTTTTACACCCCACTCTGCAATACTTAAGCTATCGAGGAATAAGCCCTGCCGCCGAACTTGTGTATTCGTGTTTTGTACCCAAAGGGGAGTTGGCTTTCCAGTAAGCAGTGACAAATCTGAATCCTCAACAATATTAGAGATTCTCTCTTTGCCGATTGGTGTGCGGTACAGCTTTGATGATGGCGCATATGCACCGCTTTTTGTTGGTAAAAGCGGGTTCGTTTTAAATGCACTGATTATTGCGTCGCGAATGGATGAATACTCATCTAAATCATCCTCATCGTTTGGCAAAACTGCAAGAAAACTCATGTTCAACAATCCGCGTTTTTTAATGTCGTCAAGAGAAGCGGCAACCAATTTGCCAAGAGCTCGGCGAAGTGCAGTATTTTCCTCGCAATCGCGGATGCTGTCACGTGCAACTGTAGATGCAAATGGAGCGTTAATGTGAAAATTCAGATTCGATGTTTCTTTTTCAGCTGGAAAGTATATGCACACCTTCCCCTTTACAGGAACAATGTTCCAGTCAACTTTGCGTTCCTTTTGCGTGTTCCTTTCCAATCTGAAAGCGACTGCAATAGGACAGACAACAGCTCTCCCATCCGGAAATATAACTCTAACAGTCCTATCATACCGAAGCCAATGGAATTCTTTATTTTGATTTTCAGAATCACTTCTTATTGTCATCGTGCCATCTTTGTTATTTGTACGCGTTATAAAATGGATTTTCTCACTGCTAGGAAGTGTATATTCAATTCTATTTATCTTACTGAGAAAAAGCAATGTTTCACTGCCAAGCCCACATAACATTTTCTCTATTTCTTTGACCGCTTGGTGCGGTGCCTTATCAGGATTATTAAAGGGTAGTACGAAAACGGTTTTAGACCCATTGTCAATGCCACTAATAACTTCAGGTACCACTAGATCGCTTATTTCAAAATTGTACTCCCCGGAATACACTCTTGGTGTGGTTGTATATGCAAATACAGACTTAAACCCAGCGCCAAACTTCCCGATGCTTGTATCATCGTTCCGCTTTGTACCTTCTCCAATGCTGAGTATAGCTTCCGTATCATCAAAATCAAATAGCTTTTCCCCATTATGCTCAAATCTCAACTCATTGTTTGTAAGCGTAAATCTCACTGTTGTTGAGGATTTGTTATTTTTACTTGCATCTTGCGCATTTTGCAGTAATTCGTGTACGAAATGCGCCACGTCAGGATATAGATAAGAAAGCACCCTCTTTATACCGTCATACACATTGTTTTCACGAGCTGAGCGCACGAATTCTTTTCGTTTGTTCACAAGGTCTTCAAAACTCTTTATCTCACTAGGCATACCCCTACCCCTCTCGTACTACCAACACCCCGTTGACAAGGAGCGTCGTATGTATGTCCGCAAGCTGTGCGCTTTCTTCCAGTTTTTGTTTCTTTGCAGCAAATTCGCCTTCACGTCTGCTAATCTCCGCTGTGCGCATCTGAATGATGCTTTTACTTGTTGTTTTACTAATTTGCTGTAAGGCAATGTTTTTCCGAGCTTCATAACTTCTTGCCAAGCTTTCAATTTGAAAACGGCATGACGCGGCAATATCGTTTCTATGCTTCTGCTGCTCACTTTTCCAAAGTTCCAGGTGTACTTCGGCTAAGCTGTTCCATTCGGATTCCGTATCCGCAAATACTATTTCGGTCGGAACAGCACTCTGCATAATTGAAGAGAGTTCGTTCCTAACCTCTTTGTCAGCACAGACAGGCAGTAATTGTGTCTGAGGCTTTCCTCCTGTAAACTCCCAAATGTAGAATTGGAACGGATATGTTCCGGGTGCAATTTCCGAGCTGGTAATCTCAACGGCAGTCGAATAATGTATTTCAGAGGAATAGAACATAGCAGCTTGACGCACTAATGGATGAACAGGCGTCAGAACCAGTGCCTTGGGGTCTTCGGCTGCATCATGATCGAACGCTACACTGCATGTTAATGCCCCGCTCCTTAGATAGCGCGCCCATGCGGAATCATGATGAATGTTATCTCCAAGCAACTTGTAATCATCGGCGAGTGTTGATTTTTCAGAGTGCGTGAGTTTTAGCCTGTTATCTGTCAATGGCTGTTTATCCGAATCTAGCCTGACATTTAGATAGCCGGAAACAAGCCTTTTTATCGCGCCTGATGACAGCCAAGGATTGTCAGCTTTGCCAATGGCATCAATATAGCTAGAAATATCCAGACCGAACATTTGCTTTTCGTCGTCTTCAAGACGTCGCATCTCTTGTACTTGCCGTACCTCGTTGTCCGCAATTTGTTCGAGTTTAATAACGCGTTCTTCCTCCGTTAGTCCGATATCGATAATTATATCCTTTATTGACTTAGCCAGATTGCCTAATATGTCGGAACAGTCGCCTATGCTCTGTTCAAATACGCCTATTCTCATAAGACAACGTTCGTAGATTTCTTCGTCAATCGTCCCGTGTGTTACACAATTATATATGTGCGCGACATCGCTTTTTTGCCCTCGCCGGTCAATGCGCCCTATACGCTGTTCTACTCGCATTGGATTCCAAGGGATATCGTAGTTCACAATTGTATCACAAAACTGATAATCTAGACCCTCAGAACCGATTTCAGTGAACAGTAAAACATCCAGTGCNCNGGGAGCTTCTTTTGGCAATACAAATTGTTCACGCAATGTGTAGCGCTCATCATCCTTGACGCTTCCATCTACATACGCAACCCTAATACCTCTTCTCCCATTGAGTTTCTTCATAAGATATTTCAATGTGTGGCGGAATGTACTAAATATGATTATTTTATTATTCTCTCGACTCTGACGCTTATCAATGATTTTGGCAAGTTCATCGAATTTTGAATCCTCCGTTGGCAAGTTTTCCGCCAGTGAAATGACACGCTTTGCCATTTTTTCAAATTCAGACAAATCAAGATCATCCCCGCTAAAATCATCCAAAATCTCATAGTCGTCCATCATTGATTCAAGTTTTTGCCCTACAATATCCTTAATAAAGGGCGCAAGTCCAAAAATGCAGCTTGCTGCTTGCCGCCGTAGCGTACACATCAGGAATTTCAGAGAAATCGTCGGGTGCAGCATCTCCAACACAGTGGCGACAAATTCAAGTAATTCGTCATGTAGCTCGCGCTGGCGATCGGTGAACTCAGATTGCAGTGTATATGCCCTCCGCACACAAAAATCTTCAATATCTTGTCTGCGGGTACGAGTAATCATGTTGGAAAAGCTGTGCAGTGATTCAATGTCGTTTATCATCTTAACGCGCTGTTCGCGGGTTATCTCGCCAGATGTTAGTGTTGAAATCGATTTCTCGAATACAGGATTTGGCGCAAGGAGTTCACGCCCCCATCCTGTGTTACTTGCTTTTTTCAAAGACTCTAGCGCTTCAGTTTCGTGATTTGGTACTCGGAGAAAATGAAGCGCTTTATTGATGTGTTCGTTTGGTTCAGCCATTGCAGCAAATGTCGCTCTATCCCAGATTGTTTCAGGGTAAAGCAGATTGAGTAAAGTAAACAAATCTTGATTCCCCAACTGTATTGGAGTTGCTGTCAAAAATACCGCTGCATTCGCGTTTTCGCAGAAGAATTTTACCGCTCTATGCTGTTGTGTATTGCTGTTGCGGACATGATGTGCTTCATCGACAATGATCATATCAAAAAACGGAATTGGGTCAAGATTATCTAGCCCCTTAAAACTTCGACCACGTTTACTGCTTCCGGAAAGCAGATCATCAGTTAGTAACGAATATGGGATTATTAGCCGCTTATATTTATCCGGCCACACACCGTCGCGGTCAGCTTCATAAAGGATATGCCGCAGTAAGCTTCCATCAACGGGAGTAAAGTCCTCGTCAAATCGCTTCATTTCAATCTCCCATTTCCGTTCTTGAACCAACGGTTTGGGGCATATGATTATAACCGTGTCGAGAGAAGTCCGAGCTTGCATTTCCTTTAGCAGTAAACCAGCCTCAATGGTTTTCCCAACACCGACGCCATCCGCTATAAGTATGCGTGGCGTTTCGGATTTGATAAACTTCAACGCTGGGCGAAACTGATATGGGACGAAATCAATTCGGGCAGCGTTCAGCGAATATAGGCTGTCAGAGGAAGGTTTCCTAATTTGATATGCAGTGAGAACCCGCTGGATTTCAGATATATCAGTGGGAATGAAACCTTCCGAGATTTTTTCAAGTATAATCTGACCTTCGAAAAAATCCCTAATTTTGCCATCCAAGAAAACTTTGTATCTTATTGTTGTACCTACTTGATCAATACCAACTACCATTCCCACAGTGTTGGCGTTGCTGATCACCCGCACAACGGAATTTATTTTTATTTCTGAGATTGTTAAGACCTGTATATCATCCAATTGTGCTTTTTGCACTGGGATATCTGCATCAGTGGTGATACCGTCAGATTCAATTTCGTTTGTCAGCCGATTAAACTCGCGAATTATTCCCCTATCGGCATCAACAAATCCGAGAAAGCTTTCAAGTACCTTAAGATCAGATAAAACCACGTTTATTCCCGGCGGTACTGCCGGTGCATGTGCCCAGTTATTACGAACACCGAACATTCTTTGTATTGTTATCCGCTCTGATTGATTAAGAAAATATCGCCCCTGTATAGAATACCAGTTTTTGTCGGTCACGCGCAGGAGTGCTGATAAGTCAAGCTCTGCAAGAGCTATTATGCCATTTTTAATTACAATATCCTGCTGATTGTTGCTAAGTTTTCCAAGTACACCTGTTTCCCACCAGTTTTCACCGAATACATCAGATAATCTTCTTTCAAGCCATTTTGATAGTACGGATGCAGACAGGTGGAGGTATTCAGTTATTTTTCCGATAAGTGTTTGGTAATTCATTATAATGTCCCCCGCTTCGATGCACACGCAACATACTCATTGTTCTATTTTCCAAAACATCTATATGTGTTTTACTCAGTTTGATCGTGCAATCACAGTGAAATACCGAAATTGTTGTAAAAAATACTACGTATTTGTATGCTGATGTCATTACCCTCAATTGACTCAATTAACCGTCCAGGGAAATGCTTGGAATACCATCTTATCTTTTTTTCAGTTTTATCTTTATATTTCGCCTTGTCAAGCAATCCCCAATGCTCCCAATAATAATCATTGCCCTGATATATAACGGTAAAGTCCGGTAGATACATTGTTCCATCGGGTGCATAAAGTGGTTTTTCGTAGAAAAAATCAAGTTCCGATCCATACAGGGCATTTGCAATTAGGGCTTCAGATTTTGAACGCACAAAATAATCTGCAAGAGTTGCAATCACCTTGTATTCTTCGTAATAGCCTGGTAAATAGGATAAATCCTCAGGTAATGGTTCAAACTTGAATATCGATGAGTTAATTCTTCGAACCGCTGAACGCTCAATTTTCGTCAAACTTGACAGTGTAGCGATGTCGTCTTGAATAAACAAAACAAGCCTTCCCTGAGCACGAGTAACAGCAGTGTATAGTAATTCCATAGTAAGTGTCGAGCTTTTTCGATAAGGAAGCACGAGATACACTGTATCGAATTCACTACCTTGCGATTTGTGTACTGAAATGGCATAAGCAAGCTCAAGGTTGCTAATTGGTTTCTCATCTTTCATCAATTTACCATCACTAGTTTTTCCTAAGGATCCACCGTATGCAACAGAATATTGCTCTTTTCCTCTAAACTTAACAGAGAAATGGTTAAGTTTTTTTAAATTGCCTAGTTTATTACGCTCATATGCCATAGGATATGTAAAACCCATATCTCCGTTGAAAATTTCTATTTGCTCTATTCTTCTCAAGTCCCAATTGTATGAATTAATGGGATTTGACTTAGGTCTATTCACAAATTGTATCACCTTATCAAACAGGGTAATTGTATCTATAGAGAACCTGTTTGCCCAACTTCCATTAAGCAAGGATTGAAGCGTGAGATTCAATCTATCTGTTCCGTAATCTTCACCTCTAAAAGGCGATAACACTTGAAGAAACGCAGGGTCTTTATCCTGGCTTTCCGGCTTCTTACAGACCTCTGCCCAGCGAGCTTGTAGATTTGCCCCCTCTTCGTCAGAATTTAGGTCTTTAATCAGCTCCTGCTTTATTAACTCATCAAGATCGTCGGCAGTTTTCCAGTAATGCACTGATAAATCCTTGTCAATATCACCGCTTCCTTGGATTTTTTTTAGAATATCCTCGCGTTGGGTTTTAGTAATTCCATCAACTTCATCTTTGTTCTGTTTCTCTTGAATCAGTATCTCTGCAAGATCTACAATTCCTGAACAACCATCAATGACCCGGTTTTTCATCTGTCTGATATTGTGTTTGAGTTCACCTACGTTTTCAGGGAATTCTATACGTAACCATTCAATTGTGTCCGAAAATACTTTACCACGCCCAATAGGAGGTAACTGGTTTGGATCTCCTATGAGAATCAAACGTTTTACGTTATTCCAGTAAATGGCTCGAAAAAGAGTTGCTAATAAGCTCAAATCCACCATTGATGTTTCATCAATGATAACAGTATTTATATTTTTGTCTACCGTTCCACCAGTTCTCCTAAGCGTCATATTATCATTAAGCCACCCACCACTTGCTAAGAGCGAATGAATCGTAGTTGCTTGAAAACCTGTTTTTTCACGTATTCGTTCTGCAGCTTTTCCTGTGGGTGCAAGCAGTTTAATACTTACACCTGCACCTTCAGTCTCCTTAATCTTCACAATAATCTTACTGACAAGGGATGTTTTACCCGTTCCGGCTGCCCCTGAAATGACACATAGCCCTTTACGGAATACTTCAGCACATACTTCTGACTGTTTTTCTATGGCATCGGAGTATTCTGGAACAGGTGATAGTTTGCTATCCCGTTCAAACAGCAAATCATAGAATTTCTCAGTAGTCACCGGTTGCTTAAGTTGAATGTCCGCTCGATTTGAAAGCGATTTGAGCGTCCTCTCAATTAATCGTTCATCCTCGAAAACTTCATTAAGATATAGATAAAGCCTGTCATTGCTGTAGTTTTGAAATGTTATGGCGTATTCTAGTAATTCACGATCAACACTGAAGTATTCGGCGGTAAATGAATTCTTCCTCCAGTCACGCATTTTGCCTACTCTATGGTTCACTAGATTAAGAACCCTCTCACTTGGTGTAAAACTGTGGGTGTTGTCCCAACGCAGAGCATCGACACATAAGGCGCGGAAGCGTTCAGCAGAATTAACGTCTGTCATTTTCTCAATTCCATATTCTGGTGAAGGCAGCGTCCCATTATCTATTTGGTAAAATGAAATGAAATCATCTTGATTATTTCCAATGTATTGCTCACAGAGTAAATATGGGTTATCACTAATATCTCTTGCCGTTGCAGTAATCCCATTGTCAGCACCGTCCTGATCGATCAACGCGCCAATTTGCTCTAGTGTTAGATTGAACCGTGGGAGTATATCCAATAATAGTATCGATTTATCCGTGCCTTTGAGTGCAAGTGTCCGTTTCGTTTTCGCATCCATCAACAATTCATTCTTTATATTATCGTAAGCGCTAACACTGTTTCCATTACGGCTCTCAAGAAGGTATTTTTGTTGAAGGTCAGGACGCTCTAGATAACTTAGAACTTCCGGAAACCCTGGATACGCTCCACGAGTACGCCATAGGACACTCAATAAATCAACAAGCCATTGTTTTCTTAATTGCCAATTCTGTGTTTTATCCCCGAGGTCAGATAAAAAATCGGCAACACTCATTAAACGTTCCACAAGAGTAATAAGATCATCGTCAGATATTTCTCGGGTAGCATATTTGAAAGCTCTCGGGTTATCTGGCTCTATAATAATGTTCTCGAGAACTTCTTGATTCTCATAGTATTGCTCATAAGGTATTCGCATACCTTGCTCTGGATATAACGATGTCAATGAACGCTGCCAAACAAGGCCACCGGCGTTACTCTTTGATCGTACATCAGTGACATTCTCATAGAACATCTCTTGGCCCACAGAGTCGCCTAGCCTAGCAATGCCAACAACGATATAACGTTGTTTTTCTTCATCACTAAATGGATTACTATAATTGGCGTAATATACCAGTATTGTTTCATACGGAGTTAACTGGGCAAAGTATTTCAATGCCTGCTCCCTCCGTGCATCACTGTTAAATGAACGGCCTGGTGCAGTATTTGAAGTCGCTTCTAATCCGTACATTTGCTCATATGGCCAAATATTCACTGTATATGGGGGAACATCAGCCCAAACACCATTTGCACCAGTATACCACCCCGGTGGCTTATGGTAGCATTTAATTGGCTCGCTTCCGAAAGCGTTGCAGCTTAAAGCGCATGGTGGAGGATCATCAAGGTTGCTGCAGTGCTGTCCGGCAACACTTATTTCATAGGCTTCGCGTTTTGAGGTAGCAATTGAATCACCGGGATATGAATATCGCCCGGAACAGTATGTATTTGCTTTTGGATCCGTACAAATCGTTCCATTCCACCCATTCATGTGCCAGGGCAAGCGTACAGTAATATTTATTGCCATCTCGACCCCTCCAAAAAGTTCGTTTTATTGTTATGGTTTTTGTAAAACCCTATTATTTGTGTATGTCAACACAAAAACGATTCATCAAGCTTATGCCATATCACTTCATTACCCTGTCCATTAATGCCCCGTAGCTGTCCACAACGTCATATACGACGCTCCCGGTGCTAATTGCCTTGAAATGCTCTCTGGCGCAGTGGATTTTTGCTTCTTCGATCAGACGCAACTCCATACTTGACATTGAGCCTTTCGTTTCCGCCACGAAGTAAATATGTTTCACCTTGCCCTCATGAAACGCTATCGCCCAGTCGGGGTTGTACTTTCCGACAGGGGTGCTGATGTAAAACCCGCTAGGCAGCTTGACATATACTGCTACATCGCTGCTTGTGTCAATCTGTTCAGCAAAGCTTTTTTCATTGGCGGAATCGAAAAGAATATAATCATATAGGTGCTTTTTGGCTGCCATGGCGTTCACGCCAAGCTGCCCTTTCAACGTCGGTTCAGTAAATATGGATGAATCATAGACGGCATCCAGCTTATCGTAAGTTATATGCTGGATTATCACTGTCGCAGTCTGCTCGTTGATCATATCCGCAGCTTTGATAATGAACTCCTCCGGGTTGTTTCCAAACTGCCCAAAGACAGATTTCTGGATTCCGCGCATAATCGCCACTACCGCATGACGGGTCAAGCCTGTTTCTGCGACGATTTTTCCGATAAGATCATACTTTACTGACGGGCTTGCAGTAACGTCTACCTTGTAGCTGTCATGCGCCTCGCGCACGAAAGACTCGCCGAACTGTAGCTGTTCCCGTGACTGAATTTCTTCCATTTGCCCCTTTTCAACCTTGAAGTATATCTTGGACACACGAAGCTCCCGGTCGAGTGCGCTGATAGCTTTGTTTATCAGTTCTGCTTCATCGAATTCAACGACGTATACCGACTTTGAACTGATATGCGACCATAACGCTTTGAACTCCGCACTATCGTATTTCTTCTTATCGAATTCAAGCTGCACATTGTTCTTGCGGGCGTTGTCGGGCTGCGTCGAGCGGGCGTCGTATATGGAATCAATGATGGCTATAACAGAATCTTTACAGTCTTCCGCTTCTTCGGCGATTTCCACGTTGCCGTTTTTCTTGTCCTCATAATACTTGTCCGTCAACACACCCTTCTTGACATAACCGCTCGTTATTAGGCCCTCGTAAATGCTTTGCGCCAAGTCAAAATCAACGACCTGCTCAGCACCGCTATTATCGTGTATTACCTTATTCTTAAAGAGGTCAGCCGTGACCATTCGCGGGCGGTCGGCTACAGCTTCCGCAAGCTCTGTTTGAAGCCCTTTAGCGAAGCTGTCATAACTCTCGCTGGCAACAACCGTCAGAACATTGATGTTGTGAACATCCTCTCCGAGAACCCCAATGTCCATACGTTCACCGCTCAGATTAACTGATAAACGGAGACCGCGCCCAACTTCCTGACGTTTGCGAACATCGCTGCCACTCTGCTTCAAGGTGCATATCTGAAATACATTTGGATTGTCCCAGCCCTCGCGTAGCGCTGAGTGTGAGAAAATGAAACGGACAGGCTCGGCACGGTCAAGCAGGCGTTCCTTATTTTTCATAATCAGATCATATGCGTCCGCGTCGTCGGAAGTACGCTCCTTTTTGTCGCCGAGCTTGCTGTCCACAATCCTGTTGCTCTTTTTGTCAATCGAAAAATATCCGGCGTGAGTGCTTTCCGGCGATATTTTGCTAATATAACTAATCCAGTCGTCGTCGCCGAACTCGCGCTGCAAACTGCCGGTTATCGCCGAGTATTCTTCTTCAAATACTTCGGCATACTCACCATTGATGGCTTGACCTGATTCGTTGTATTGCTTGTATTTTGCCACCTCATCAATGAAAAACAAGGATAGGACCTTTATCCCCTTGTAGAACAACTGCCTCTCCCGTTCTAAATGGGAGAGAATCGTTTCTCGAATCTGAATACGGCGCATCTGCGCCTCGCTAACCGCGCCGATGACGTCGCCTGCATACAGCTTGATGCCGTTTGTGAACTCAATAGAACTGTCGCGCCCGTCAATCCGCATTACTGTAAAACCGTTCTTGTACTCAGCCAATTCACCGGAATTGGGGTATAGGTTGAACCCCTCTCCGACTGTACGCCGTGCCTTGCGTATGCTTGTCGTACCCTTTGTGTCAAATTCAATTGTCGCAGTCGGATTTCCTTTTGACAGATTGATACTCTCTAAATAGACATAGC
>WRNV01000067.1 GCA_009776445.1 Oscillospiraceae bacterium
GATGTTGCGTTTACAGGCGGCAGACAGGCCATAAACGTCGATTATGACTTCGGCGACGCCTGGAAGGTAAAAGCTTTTCTGTGGGATAAAGATTCGTTTGTGCCATTGGTGGAGGCAAAGGTAATTTACGGCTATTAAGGGCTACTAAGGGACTACTAAGAAATGAAATGCTAAGAAAAGCCCTGCATCTATCACGGCAATATACGGATAAAATCACAAAAGGTCGGCGCGAAAAACTGTATTTTTCGCGCCGACCCAAGTTAAGCTCGCATGGCGTCGCTGCAACGCTGAATAGTCACAACTCGTAATTAACTCTATTAAAAAAAACATGGAAATCGTGAATAGATTCTGCTATACTGGCGTAGCCGACCATATAGTATCGTTGTTTTCTGATCAAGAAACGATGACTTGGTGTACGGCAGATCATTTATTCAAGAGATAAATATCTCTGTGCCGTACAGTCCGAGGTGTTGTTGAACGTGATTGAAAAACTTGAACTTTCCGGTAATGTGGTTAGCATTGAAAGGATGCTGAAATAAATGAAGGCAACCGTCAGATTATCAGATGAAGAGTATGAAGCTTTAAGCCTCGAATATGAGGAGAATCCACCGGAACTATCGGGTTCGCCTGGCTTTTTGACCAACATGCGCGAACAGCTTTTGGTAACTGAATTGCTGTCTCCTGATTATGCTCGAATCGTTAATAAAAAAGCGCGAGCAATGTCTTTGTCGCCTTCGGAGGTCATCCAACACGCGATTAAAGAGCAATTGACAGAAAACATATGAACCGCAAATGCGCGGTTCTCCCACTATGTTGATTAGTATTCCCAGAGCGCGTCTACTCCTCAATGCCGAGATGAAATGCATGACGATTTAGCGCTTTAAAGGGGTATTGTGCCATTTTGGCACAATACCCACTCGAAGCGCACCGTCACAAATTGCTACCAGCCACCTATTGAACAGACATAGATATAAGAGGGCTACCGCTCTATTTAGCGCGGTAGCCCCTTGACTGCGAGAATTTTGCGCTTATTCCTCTATTGCTGCTCTAACAATTCTTCTTAAAATATTACTTAACTTAATGTTGCGTTTTTAAGTGTTTGTGGTATACTATCTTTGAGGAGTTGATTATATGCCAAACATTAAACCTGTATCGGATTTAAGAAACTATAATGAAGTGCTCAAGAACGTAGATATGGGGCAGCCTGTTTTCCTTACAAAAAACGGACGAGGTCGATATGCTGTTTTGGACATGCGAGAATATGAAGCAACACAGGCGACAATGAAATTGATAACCGAATTATCCAAAGGTGAACAGAGCGCGAAAGAAAAAGGCTGGCGAACCGCAGAAGAAGTTGAAGCTCGACTGGGAATTATGTAATGAGCAATATCCACTATACCCCTGAAGCGGAAGATGACCTTGCCGGAATAAAGGAATATATTACAGAGGAACTTGATAATCCTATTGCGGCAATAAATACAGTTACAAGAATTACAAAGCGGATAAGGTGTTTAGAACAGTTCCTGGAAATGGGAGCGCAGTTATCCGCGATTATTAACATTGTTTCGAATTATCGATATCTTGTTTGCGCGAACTATATGGCGTTTTACCGTATAGAAGGGAAAGAAGTGTATATTATCCGTATTCTATATGGCTCGCGTGATTGTGTTAAAACACTGTTTGGTGAATTCCCGCCGGATAAAACTGAGTAAAAATAATTTGTTTGACAATGGCTAATTTTTTATGATACCTGGGATTCATGATGTTTGAGCAAGAATTATTGGAGATGTGGTTGTGTTGGGGGATTCGTGGATTAGATTTTTTGTTTTTTCTTTCACAGCTTATCTAAACGTTTTTTCGATTTTCGGAGTTTTCGTAGGGTTTTCTGTTGACAAAGCGGTCGCAAAAGCCGCAAAAGCCGCAGACGACGCTGTTGAAGCAGCGGAGGAATAGTCGCTTATGATCGTGATTGCTTATGGTGGCGAAATCGCCAAAAACGCTTATGACGCCTTAGCCTCGTCGGATATTGCTTTATACCTGGACACGGGTATGGCTGTATCTATTAAACCGAACCTTGTTGTTGCTTGCCCTGCCAGCGACGGCGCTACCACGCATCCGGAAGTCATCGAGGGAATCATCATGTTCCTGAAAGACTTCGGCGTAAAGAATTTGAAAATCATTGAAAGCTCCTGGGTCGGTGAACGTACGAAGCGCGCGTTCAAATACTGCGGGTATGAGGAGCTTAAGCGCAAATACGGCATACCCCTCATAGACCTCAAAGATGACGGATACTCCTCTTACAGATATGGTGAATACGAGATTGCAATTTGCGACGAGGCAATGAGCGCCGATTTTTTGATTAACGTACCGGTGCTCAAGGCTCACTGTCAGACGCGAATGACATGTTGCATGAAAAACCTGAAAGGGTGCGTTCCAGACGCTGAAAAGAGAAGGTTCCACACGCTTGGTATCCATAAACCTGTCGCGGCTCTGAATATGCTCGTCAAAACAGGCTACTGTGTTATTGACGGCATTTGCGGAGACCTCTCACACGAAGAGGGCGGCGCGCCTGTGACCGCGGACCGGATAATCGTGGGCAGAAATCCGCTGCTGCTTGACTCTTACTGCGCGGAGCTTCTTGGTTACAGACCGGATGAAATCGGATATATACAATATGGAAAAGCGTATGGAGTTGGAGAGTACTATAACAGTGAAACGCCACTGGTAGAACTTAATCCGCAGGTAAAACCAGTCCTTGACATAAAAAGAAACAGAGTTTCCGAAATATATAAAAGGCTCATTAATGAGGACGCAGCTTGCTCGGCTTGCTACTCGTCGCTTATATACGCGCTGCGCAGGCTTGACGGCAGAAAACGGCGCGTTGAGGGAAAAATCCACATCGGGCAGGGCTATAAAGGCAAGAGCGGCGACGGTATTGGGATAGGAAACTGCGCCATGGGTTTTGATATTTGCGTACCAGGTTGCCCGCCCAAGGCGACGGATATCGTCGCGGCATTGGGTAGGTAATATACTAGCGTTCAATAGGATTTGCCATTTCTTGCTTGTCTTATTTTTGCCCTGATGTGATATGCGCCGGGAACATCATTTGCGCTATAAACTGTTTTTTGAAAACTGGGTTTGTCGATAGTTCGACATATTTACTGCGCTCGCGGATATCCTCAAGCGCCCTTCGCGCGTCGTCAGAGCATAACGCGAGCGCCGCGCCTTCCCCTGCTGTGTTTCCCAGCGATCGCGCGACCGGCAGAAACCTTCTCGGGAACAATCCGATCCGTGCTGCGCTAAGCTGATCCATGAAGCTGCCAAAGCCGCCTGCCAGGATGAATGTTTTCACATGTCCCTCAGCGACGCCCGTGTGGCGCAATAGAGCCTGTATTCCCGCTGCTATCGCCGCTTTGGCTATTTGCAGTTTCCTGATATCTATTGCCGATATGTAAACTCCGCCGCCACCCTCAGTATTTAACCAGAACACATTAGTTCCATCGATCCTGTCAATATACGCGGCAAAACTCTGATCCAGCGCGTCGGCGCCTCGGAACCTCCCAGTTTCATCGACCACCCCCGCGTCGAGGAGGAGCGCCAGCGTATCAAGTAACCCCGAACCGCACAGCCCGCGCGGAATCCTGTCGCCTATCACCGTTGTTTTCAGCCCGTCTTCCCATCTTACATGGCTTATCGCGCCTCTGATAGCCGCCATGCCCATCGCGATTTCCGCGCCCTCAAAAGCTGGGCCTGCGGCGGTCGCGCAGCAGTAATATGTTCCGCCTGTTTTCAGGACAATTTCTCCGTTTGTTCCGATATCGACGTAAACGGCGGGTTCTTCCGCGTCGGGTAGACCTGCCGCCAGCATCCCTGTCGTTATATCAGCCCCAACATACGACGAAATTGCCGGCGCATAGTATATTCCGGCGCTTTTTTGTATAGGCAGATCTTCCCATGATGGAAACTCGCAGCCGAACAAACTGACGGGCGTATACGGCGCAGTTCCCATGCTTGCAGGGGAGTATCCGGCGGCTAGGTGTTCCATTATCGTGTTGCCTGTAATTGAAACGAGTTCTATGTCCTCAGCGTCCCTGTTGGAGGCTTCGCATGTTTGGAGTATTAGCGACGCAATTTGCTTTCGGATAAGCTGCGTCAGCGTTTCATGTCCATTTTCGACGCAGTATTGGATACGACTGACGACGTCCGCGCCAAATATCCGCTGAGCGTTGCCGTCGCTCGCCGTCGCTAACAGCTCAGATGTTGCGATATCGGTCAGATGTGCGACGACCGTCGTAGTGCCAATATCAACCACGACGCCAAGACTTGAGCGCAGCGCTTTCTTCGGGGATTGCGAGACAACAACACTTGATTCAGCAATAATCATTTCGGAGTCGTCAGGAATATGGACGTCGGAGTCGCCAGAAATTATCGTTTGACATGCGAGTGATTCCTTACCATCCGATCCCAACCGGATACGGCACTTGCCGCACTTGCCATAGCCGCCGCAAGGCGCGTCAAAAATGACCCCGGCGTCAGCGAGGCATTTGTGAAACGTTTCGCCTGGCGCACTTTCAGTTTCTCGGATTAGTTTGCCACCCTTGTAAATTTTAATTTTCGAGACCATATACGCGTCTCCCTTATTGTGCCCCACCTGCTTTATGTGGACAGTTCCCCGAAGAGCGACCAGGAGTTGCTGTGCGTTATTGTCGCGTTGACAAATTTGCCTACCAGTTCGGCGCTGCCCAGCATATGAACCAGCCTACCGCCGTTTGTGCGGGCTTTTAGCGGATAACGATCGTCGTGAGATTCGCTGTCCACAAGCGCGCGTACTGTTTTTCCAACGTATTGGGCGTGTTTTTCTTCGGAAATGGCATTTTGCAGATCGATGAGCCGGTCGAATCGAACCTGTTTTTCCTCGCGCGTCGAAGTATCCTCAAGCTCCGCCGCCGGTGTGCCGGGGCGTTTTGAGTATATAAAAGTGAACATCGCATCGAACCGCGCGCGCTCCACCAGACGCAGGGTATCCTCGAACTCTTCCTCCGTTTCGCCTGGGAAGCCGACTATAACGTCGCTCGTTATTACAATGTCAGGCATTAATCCACGCGCGGCGGCGACTTTATTCAGATACCCCTCGCGTGTATATCCTCTGTTCATCAAGCCCAGGACGCGGTCGTTTCCCGACTGGAATGGCAAATGTATATGCTTTGCTGCTTTTTCACATTCCGCCATCGCCCGAAACAAATCGACTGACGCATCTTTTGGATGGCTGGTCATGAAGCGGATCAGAAAATCGCCTTCGATATCGTTGATTTTACGAATTAGGTCCGGGAATCCAGTGAGTGTATCTTCTGCGATATAAGAGTTTACGTTTTGCCCAAGCAGGGTGATGTCCTTATACCCCTGCGCGATAAGGGTTCTCGCCTCTTCCAGTATAGCGTCCAGGGAGCGGCTCCGCTCCCGCCCCCTGACATAAGGCACTATGCAGTATGAGCAATAATTGTTGCATCCGTACATGATCGGTAGCCACGCTTTGATAGCGTTGTCACGGTGAGAGGACAGCCCCTCGGCAATCATGCCATCCTCCACATCCGTGTCAAACAACCGTCCTTTTGCGGTAAGCGTCCGGAAGAGCAGCTCTGGAAAGCGCCACAGCTTGTCCGGTGAGAACACCAAGTCTACATGCCTATATGACTGACGTATCTTTTCAACTGATTCAGGTATTCCGGCAAGGCAGCCGCAAAACGCAATGATTTGCGACGGTTTCGCCTTTTTTGTGTGAATAAGCGCGCCTACGTTTCCAAGCGCACGGTTTTCAGCGTTTTCGCGTATTGCGCATGTGTTGATGGCAATTACATCCGCCTTGAATTCATCATCCGTGAGTTCATACCCCATCTCTTGGAGCATCCAGCGGAGCTTTTCGCTGTCAGCCTCGTTTTGCTGACAGCCATATGTATCAACATACGCGTAAGCGTGAGCGCCGCGTTCTTTCGACGCATTACGGACGCGGCGCATATATTCTTTTTGCTTATCTATTTCGGTTGCAGGTATCTGTTTTCTTGCGATCATCATTTCCCCCGAAAATCTCTAAACGCGGGCATAACTGGAACATACGTATCTGAGCGCCATAGGAATACGCATATACTGTAACCGCCTGACGCGAACGCTCCGTTGACATTGTCCGGCATGCTCAGCCTCACGCTAAACGCGCCGGTTTCCCCGCTCGCTAACGTTTGGGAATCATCAGCATCATAGTATTTCATCTTGCCATCGTTTGTATATACAGCGACAATCATCATCAAGGGGAGAGTTTCAAGCTCGGTGTTAGTGTAACTGAATGAAATATTCACAACATCCAAATCAAACGGCTCTATTACATTACCCGCGTCATCTTTAAAAACAGGAATTGAAGAACCTTGATACAAAACCAAACCTGCTGTGGCTATTTCGAGCTGTTCCAGCGCCGAGGCGTAGCGGTCCGGACCCGCAAATGGATCGGCATACCATTGTTTTGCTATTTGCAGGGCGGCTTGCAAGTGGTTGAAACTGGTCGCCGTGTAATCAGAGCGCTTTAATTGCTCACATTCCGTTATCGCAGCTCCCAGGGCGTCCTTAAGATAAGGCTTGTACGACTCTATTTTCCATAGCTTGACGTCGTCAAGTTGCAAAGAAGACGTAGTCGGCGCATCGTGATAAAACTGCAAGGTTATTCTCCCGTCTTTGATTTCAACGGGGTGACTGAAATGCTCCCACGCGCCGTTATGCGGTATGGTATAGTTCAGCGTGGCGGCGCCATCAAAACCAGTCAACCGCAGCTCGCACACATTCGGCGCGGAGTTGTAGAGTTTAGCCCAGAACTCAACTAGATAACTGCCATTGGGGAGGTTTGAAACAGTTTGGGTAGCCGTCACTGTTGTCTGTCCGCCGCTATTGTAAGTATAGAGCTTATAACCTTCCATAATAGCATCGTTGCTGTCGACGCCATAACTACCGGATCGGGTCTGAGTCATAGTCCATCCATTGGTGTTGCCTGTCTCAAACCCGCCGTTTGTGACGGAGTATTCAGTTAAGTCAAGTTCCTCCAACGGATAATACAGATAATCAATGAAAATGTCATTGCCTGTTCCATTGTTGTCACTCGCTTCCCTGATCAGCGTAACTGTATTTTCGCCCGCTTGCAATGGAATGGTTATCTGAGCTTCACCCCACGATACTTGGCTGTTTGACGGCCTGAATCGCGGCAGTCTTATAACCTGCGACAACGTTGTGTCGCCATTGGGATATATATGCAGCGTTCTTGTAGTCGCGTTGCTATTCCTGTACACAATTTTTACTGCATACCGTCCGGCTTCTTTAACTTTGACGCCCTCAAATCTTACCCCTCTTCCTGTCGATGTCAAGTTTTGAGCGTATCCTGTCCCGGAAAAGCCGCTTGTGGAGGAGCTTACCGAGGCACCTCCAAGCAACGCCGCGTTTTCCGCCTCGACAATATTACTGTATGAAGGCATTTGGTACGTTTCCCCGCCTATTGACAAACAGTCGATCAACGCGCCGCCGGAGGATCCTGTTCCATATACCCAAACGCTGTTTCCACCCCTTTTCAGATTTAAAAGCACAACGGTCTCTTCCCAAATATTGTTGCTTCTGCCCGAAAGAGCTACCGCCGCCGTCTCGCTTCCCGACGCGACGCTCAGCGTGGTGTCCATATCTGCCTGATAGCGGATATACACCGGATACAGGCCGGCAGATTCCATCAGGAAGTTTATACCGACCGCGTCGGACGAAGTGTTAAGCCCCGTGACATAGCCGTCGCCGCTGAAACCAACGACTGCGTTGCTGAATACCGCATCTCCGAAGATAATTCCATCCTCAAACTCGAAGGAGGTTCCATCGATCTTTTCGCCGGTGACTTCAACCGCCATCGCGAGTCCTGTGTCGCCAATCTTAACGTAACAAATCGCGCCATCGACGCAATAGCCGCTTGTCGACGCCTTAAGTGAGTCGACGGTTATTTTCGCTTCAAGACGGGCACTACCGAGTTTTACAACTACATTCTTCAGGTAACCACTGTGAAACTTCAGCAAATAGCCTCTGGGCGCGATGTCAGTGTAAGCGCCGGTTCTAGCGCCGATTTTCAGCGTGTACGCCACGTTGTCGTTATCATAACTCGCGTTGCAATCGTAGGTGGTAGTCGTGAAGACTCCGTTTAGGTAGTCTTCAGTCTCGCTGTCGTCCTCGTAATGGACAAAACCGAAATTTCCGTCCTCAACCGTCGGATAGATGTCAAGCGTAATTTCGTCAACCGGCTTTTCGCCCCAGTATTGTGTTAGTGGGTACATGGGAATGATTGAGCCTTCCTTAACGAACAGCGGCAGCACTTCCGCCGGCGCGTCATAAGACATAGATACGCCTCCATCGTAAATCAAGGGGGCGTTAAAATAGTCATACCAGTGGCCTTCCGGTAGATACACTTGTTTTCTGGTCGCGTTTTCAATAACAGGCGCAACGAGGAAACTCGGGCCTGCCATAAATTGGGTAGCCATATTGTATGTATTCGGATCGTTCGGATACTCCATTACCATCGGGCGGACATATGGTATGCCTGTACCGCCGAGGCCATATCCTTTCTCGATGCCGATACCTAGGATGTTATCCGCCGTTAACGAGTACATATATGGCTTAAGTTCGTAGCGTAAATTGATATAAAACCTGGATACGTCTTCTGACTGATGCGTCCACGGCTCTTTCGCCTCAACGCCATCGCAGTAATGGAAGCGATGGATCGGCGTGAAGCACGCAAGTTCTATCCAGCGTTTGTAAAGCGTGTTATCAATGCTGCTAAAGAATCCGCCGATATCAAAACCCCAATAGTTGTAGCCAGTCAGCGACAAACTGATACCCAAGTTTACCTGTTGCGCAAGGGAATTGTAATCCCCATTTACATCGCCAGTCCATGGGGAAACGTACCTCTGGCTACCCGTATAGACTGAGCGCGACAGCAGCAGGGAGCGATCGCCATTCTCGTGGAGTTTATCGTACATCGTTTTATTGTGCATTATAGCGAACGCGTTTTTAACCTCGCTGATCGTTCCCCAGGCTTTACCAGGCTTATTCCAGAATAGCCAGTCCATATGGTATTTAGCCGGTTCGTTCATGTCGAGCCAGAATGCTTCGACGCCCTGGTCTAAAATCATATTATGCTGGTTACCCCACCAGGTTCTGGCGTTCGGGTTGAAGAAGTCCGTGAGACCGGAATCGCCGGCGCCTCGGTTGCCAAACGACAAGCCCCAAGGCCAGCGTATCACCTTTGTTTGGTCGGTATGATCCTTTGCAAAATAACCCATGGAGTTACCATAGACGTAGTCCGGCGGCGTTTGTCCGCTGACGGCGACAGCCGAAACGTTTGGGTCGTCAATAAGCCCCATCCGGATATTTAGGTTCTTCAACTTTTCAAGCATCGACACAGGGTTTGGAAAAAATGTTCTGTGCCAAGCGGTCGGGGTACACTGTGTGTCATACCATTCGATGTCCGCCATGATCATATCGATCGGTATTTTCTTATCCCTGTACGTTTGGGCGACGCTCTCAACATCGGTTTGCCTATACCCATAGTGGCATTGGATATTTCCATACGCCCACTCTGGGGCAAAGAACGTCTTGCCAATAATGTCAGTAAACGTCTTGGTCAGTTGTTTGATTTCCGGACCGTATATGAAATAATAGACCAGTTCGTTGCCGGGGTTCGGGTTATATGTCCCGAAGGAATACGCGCTTGAATTGGACTGCCCCAAATCGAACACTGTCCGGCTGGAGTTGTCAAACAAGATCGAATAACCCTTCGAGCTGACAAAATACGGATTCGAGGAATAATAACGGCCCTCCAACAGTTCCGTGGGTACGGATGAGTTAAGTATATTGCCGTAAGCGTCGTGGCTCCACATCGCAAGTTTTGTCCCCCGACGGTTAAAGCTAGCCAGTTTTTCGCCCAATCCCCAAAACTGTTCGTCGGCTTGAAGTTTGCTTTTGACAGTTAGCTCTCCGTCCGTCGTCCAACCCATACTCTCATTTTCGTTTTCGCATAGGATATTCCCTGATTTATCAAGGTATGTGATCTTAAACGGGTTCTTCTGGAAGCGCACAAATATATTTCCAGCGTCGATCTCGTAATAATCGGTTTTATCCACAACGTTCAGTGGCTTCGGATCCACTGCCTCGTTGACGACCGAGAATGAGTCGTAACGCCTGTCGAAATCTCCAAAAGGCTCCAGCCAAACTTTAACGGCGTTTTTGTCGACCGAATTGACTTTTACCTTAGCGTTATCCAGCGTGAAAGTTACCTCGCTCGATCCGCCCCCAGCAACGCCTTCGATCCCTCCGGCGTAAGTCCATGCCACAGGTTTGAGCGTTATATAGTCTACATTCATCTGACCGTTGTCGCCGCTGAGGTAGTAGATCGTAACTGTGTTTTCCCCCTCGCTCAGCGTGATGTTCCAAACGAAATCAGACCAGTTGTTCCAAGTCCTCGTCGACGGAAACTGTAATTGTTTGTACCTATTGCCGGAAGTGTAGTTGGTGGTGTTAATGAAAAGGCTAAGTGACCTTGCGTCATGGTCTTCATGACCGGCACCATATCGAATAACCATAGCGTAATCGCCGGCAACCGGCACATTGACCGTAAATCTTAGACCTCTGCCCGTCCCATTGGCCGGGTACGCTATATCATCGCCGGATTTGCCCGCGTGATTATCGGTGTCGAGCCCGATACCTCCCAACCTGGTCGCGTATGAAGTCGTTTCAGCCTCAAACATCCATGATAGGCTGATTTTGTCAAACCTAACATCCTCGCAATTATTAGCCGTATCATTTCGATACATGATAGTGTTTGTCCCCTGCACAAGAGTCAAGTTCTCCAGTTGCGTTTTCCAAGTTGTACCGTTGATCGTCCGCGTAAGAGAAGAATCGCGGACTTTTGTTCCATTTACGTATACGCTGACAGTTCTAGTTGAACCAGTACCGTTAGTGTAACGCAGACGGACGCCGAATTCAGCCGTTCTGTCAGCCTCGACGGTAAACGTAATACTCGCGCCGTTGGGGAGTCCGTCGACGTAGCCCAGCGCCGAATAATCATCTAAAGTCGAGCCGACTGAAGCGCCGGATAACACAGCGTCTTCAGCTTCGTATACTTCCCTGAACGTTTCAGCCGCAGCCAGTGAAACGTCGCTGTCACCCACAAAAGTAATCGAAAAGACCAAACAAGAAAGGATCGCCACGAGGGGTAAAACTAAAGCATAATATTTGCGTTTCATAAGTCTCCTCCTATAGTTAAAATTTTGATCTCCTTACAACAAAAGAACCGCGAGAATCCCCCTGATGTTTAATATAAAACAAGAGCGGAAAAGACAAGCATGTAACTGCAAATCTTTTTGACCGCGAGGATTGTTTGTGTAAATTTAATCTGACACTATCGCTGTTGTCTGCTACTATAGTACAAAGCGTCTCTACTGTAAAGTTAAATCTTTATTTGATGATTTCTTTTGTTTTGATTATTTTTTATGAAAAAGGGAGAATTATACGCTGCTGCCAGTATTAGCATTTTATCCACTGGTAATAATGATAATCTCAAAAGTAATATCTCTATAAATTCAAAAGCAAATGCTTGACAAATGCAAAAGTATTGGACATACTATCTTGGAGTGGTGAAATTGAAAAACAAGTATTTACCGAGAATTTCCGATGCAAAACTAGCGTTGGCGTTAAAGGCAATGGGGGCCGTTTTGATAGAGGGCGCGAAGTGGTGCGGGAAAACCAGTACTGCGGAAAACATCGCAAAAAGTGTCCTATATATGCAAGACCCTGATACCTTTGATGAAAATATGCTGAAAGCAAAGACGAAACCGTCTCTCTTGCTGGAGGGCAAAACTCCCCGCTTGCTTGATGAATGGCAGGTTGCGCCTGTGCTATGGAATGCCGTGCGGTTCGCGGTGGAAGTGAAAATGGGCGCTGGGGATATTGAAACAGCTTCGGAGAATCTGATGAAATTCAAAGCGAATATCGACACGGAACGAATGCAGGAACCATCTTTCCTTATGGTGCTTACTGCTACTGAAACCGCCTTTCAAATGGCAAACAACGTGTGGGTTGTTCCTCTTGGTTGCTTAAAGAATTGATATTCCATAATAACCGTCACTATTATAACCCCGGATTAGCGTTATTTGTGACAAGAAAAATACGTAATGTTAAACGAGAAAAGCATAATAAAATGATAATACATTAAAATATTCACAGTATTGACCTGGAAAAATCTTAATAATTTTACATCAGCAAAAATAAATACTATTGACAACGAAATGTGAAAATTTGATAATTATAGTATCGTACACAGGTTGAGTAACATATTATTGTGCTTAACTAGCACGTCATGTGGGTATTTCAATGTATATAATATGGATTGTCTGTGTACATTTACGGCGCGTGGTTTATCATGGTTCAACTGCGAAGCTTATCGATATTGCTTGGAGTGTTTTGCCGTGTGATTGCGGTTTCGGCGAAGCAGGGGGGCTTCTGGCTTGCTTTAAGCGGACTATGTGAATCGGGATATTGTTGCGGCATTTTTCTGGAAAAATGATTGTTTTTGTGTGGAAATACAGGGATATATGTTGCAAAAGTATCCATGAACCGAAATATACTTTATAAACTATTTAAAGGAGCGTTCAAGGATGAAAATAAAGAAAAAACTTACAAGAATCCTCGCGACGGTTTTAGTGCTCGCGATGATGGCGGGCTCTTCGCTGTTAACTATCGTCGCAACCGCTGAGCTAGCGGATGATTTCGTTCCAACGCCCGGATCTGTTTTCCAAGATCACAAAGCGGACGCGGGCGACCGCCTGGACGATATCCTCTCGCAGATGACGCTGGACGAAAAAGTTACACGTTCCAAAGGGTCGGGAGCTATTACCCGTCTGAACCTAAACTCGCAGAGAAGCGGGAGCGGCGAAGGTCTTCATGGCGTTGCTTGGGAGGCGCAGGCTACCGTTTTCCCGAACTCTCTAGGGATCTCGCAATCCTGGGATAAGGAACTGCTATGGAAAATCGGTGAAGTTATCGCGAAAGAGTCCCTCTCCGGTGGCGTCACGAGCGCCGGGAGGCTTGCCCCGGTCGTCGATGTCCTGCGTGACCCGCGTTATGGGCGCGCGTATGAGACGATGGGCGAGGATCCTTTCCTTATTGGGTCGCTCGCGACGGCGATGGGCAATGGGATGGTTCAAAGAACCGATGAGGGATACATACAGTTTCTCCCCATTTTGAAGCATTTTATGGGTTACAACGCTGAAGTGAACCGCCTTTGGATACCAAGTTCACTTACTCCAAGAGCCACAAATGAGTACTACATCAAACCGTTTAAGTATCCTGTCGAGGCAGGAGCCTCAAAATCGCTGATGAATTCGTACCCCCTCGTCAACGGAAAGCCGATGTCAGTCAACCCGCTGCAGCATGACCTGCTGTTCAAGTGGACTCCCGACTATCCTGGAACGAGCCACTACGAATACTCAACAATGAACGACTACGGCAGTGGGTCGAGCATGTATGTCCACAGCCAGAGGTACTTCGGTGACAATACGCTTGGTAGACCGCTCGGCGCCGCGCACGGCATTCTCAACGGGCAGATGGCGTGGAGCTTCAGGAGCTACGGCGGGTTTACTACCACCGGTTTGGAATACGAAGCGTTGGCTCGTGGCATGGCGACTGAAAAAGACTATGAGGAAGTCGCCCGCCGCTCGCTCGCCCTTCAACTGCGCATGGGCGATATGGACCAACTGGGGCTGCAAAATCCGTTCTTGGTCAACCCGACGGCGCGGTACCTGGCTAACAGGGCCGCGCAAAGGGTAGTCAACAAAGAAGTAGCGCTGGAAGCGTCCCAGGAGCAGATCGTCCTGCTGAAAAACGACGGGATACTGCCTCTGTCAGGTGAAGACGTCTCGAAAGCAGTTTTGCTCGGGCCGCAGAGCGACCAGGTCCTAAAGGACTTCTATTCAGGAAGCTACGGGTATTTCATAACAATAAAAGACGCGCTGGAAAATAAGCTTGGTGCGAGCAATGTATTCTTTAACAGAGCAATCGACACAGTAGCGATCAAGTCCGTTTCAAACGGTATGTACCTTACCGGCGGAACGAGCACGACCGTTTCCAACTCAGGCTCTTCCGGCAACGCCCAGGTCGCTGTAAACGGGACGACGAAGCCTACATCGGTCAACGACACCACGAACCGCGCCGCGTTGTTCGAGGTTTACGACTACGGCTCCACGAACTGGCTCATGCGCACCCCAGTCAATGGACGTTACGTGCAAGTCGCTAACGGAGGATCCGGCAATACGAACCAGAATGCCACCAGAGCGATGTACAACAACACGACCGCCCCCGCCGAGGGCCTCCTCAACCAAACCACGTCCGGGCAGAACCTGCAATATTCGAATTTTCAGAAATTCCGCCTTATCCCGACCGACGACGGGCATACCGCGATTTACCACCTGCTTTCCGGCAACGGAATAAACGGAGGCACGCCGCTTGCTTACGACGTTGACGACGAGGATATCAATAGGGGCAGCTACCTCTATGTCACCACCGCGAACCCTGCAAGGGTGCAGGCTGACGTCGTCAACACAAACGGCCCGTGGCAAAGCGAGTACAACGTGACGAGCCGCGTTGACACAGTGCCTAACGACGGCATGATCGACAATCTGCCAAACAACAGCTTCAAATTCGATTTCGAGCCTATCCAGACAGTCGAGCAAGCCGCGAACGCGGCAATAGCTGCGGCGGCTGATCCGACAGCCCCGATCATCCTTGTTGTAGGCACGGAGCCGCACACGAATTCAAGGGAAGGCGTCGACCTTTACAAAACAGGCCTCAGCGCTCAGCAGATGCGTCTCATCAACTACGTCACCAATGATTTGAGTCGCGACGTCATTGTACTTATCAAAACAGGCAACCCGATGACGATCGACAAGACTGTGCAGAACAACCCGAGAGTCAAGGCCATCCTCGTGATAGGCGCTACAGGCCAGGAAGAGGGTTCGGCTATCGTCAGCGCACTATTCGACGACGGTTACAGCGTCCCCGCCACTGGTTGGTCGCCAGCCAACACCGGGATATTCACAATGAACACCGGTTCAGGTACAAACGGGCCGAACCAGCCATTCCCGTCCTATCCGGGCTATCTGCCATCAACGACAAACAGGACTATCCCCGCTTACGCTCCCGCCGGGCGCCTTTCGGCGACATGGTACGACGGAATAAGCCAGATGCTCGGGGCGAGCGAGGAACATCCGCCTGCATCATTCGTCTATCCGCCATTCGACGAGGTTACGAATGACAACATGAGCAACATGAACGGTACGATTCCAACAGGGTTGCTTACATATGACATAATCAAAGGCGAGCGCACGTACATGTACCTCAACGCGAAACCGCTCTACGCTTTCGGGCACGGATTGACTTACACTCCGTTCACCTACTCCGACCTGGCAGTATCGGCTGTTTCCAACGGTAAGTTCACGGTATCGGGCAAAGTGACGAACGCCGGCACAAAGTATACAAGCGACGAGGTCGTCCAGATTTACAGTACGTTTGCGGGAACGCCATCGCGTATCAAGCAGCCCAACCTGAAACTGATAGCGTTTGATCGTATCAAGAAGATCGCCCCCGGAGAGACGAGGAGCTTCAGCTTCGATGTCGACCTGGTGGACACGCTGGGCGTATGGGACGTCGAAACAGAAGATTATATCGTCGAACCCGGCAATTACAGCATCAAAGCCGCATCAGCGTCAGATCAATCAGGCGCGGTGGTCACGTTAAACGTAACCGGCCCCGCGACGCCGCAACGTGATCTATCAAAGTTCACCTTGGCTGTGAACTATGACGATTATAGCAATGTCGGCGGCAAGATCGACGATATCGAAATCATTTCCGCCACAATCGAATACACCTCCAACGAGGCTTTGCAGTTTAGAAAGAACGGCGCGTGGGCAAACTACAAGGATGTTGTCTTCGACGCGGCGCCGGCGGTGCTGACTATAAAAAGCGGCTCCGACCGCGCTGGAAGCTTGAAAGTCTACGCCTTGCCATCAGGCGCCAACCCAGCGACGCTGAGTACCGCAACGCCTGTAGCGACACTTGATGTGGTCAATACCCGCAAAGGCGTATCTGCTGTCAATCTCGGCATCGGGCCTGTCGGCCGCGCGGCTACTCCAACAGCAGCCGGAGCGGCGATATTCCCCGGAAGCAATGACGGTCAAGCGTACAAAGACAATTATATCAAGCCGGAATACGTAGTTTCCACAATCCCTGTCAGCGGCATAAGCGCTGGAGTGAAGTACGATATATACATCGTTACTGAGAACAGAGGGACAGTCCTCGAATGGGTCAAGTTCGGCACGGCGCCCGTCGAGACCGAGAAAGTGGAGATATACAACATCTATTCCGCAAATTCCATCAGAGAAGCCGGCGGCGAGTTGGTTCTAACCTGCACCCT
>WRNV01000068.1 GCA_009776445.1 Oscillospiraceae bacterium
AAAACGCGCATGGGGCAAACAGAGATAAATGAATACACACCGGCGTCGTTCATTGAGGAATACGGTTTCGAGCCGTCGAAAATTGTCGACCTCAAGGCGCTCATGGGCGACGCTTCTGACAACATCCCAGGGGTAGCGGGCGTAGGCGAAAAGACTGCTATGGATCTCGTGCGCCGGTTTGGGAGTATAAGCGGGATATATTCAAAAATCGAAGGTTTGGATATAAAAGACTCGGTTCGCGGCAAACTTATCGCTGGACAGGAAAGCGCGGAGCTGTCGTTCGAGCTGGCTACGATCCGCTCGGACGCGCCGCTTGATATGGAGCTGGGCGACTGTCTGCGCCATGATCTCGACAACGATAAACTGTACACAATATTCAAGAGGCTTGGTTTTATAAAATTGACTGAAAAGTTCGGCCTGACTCCGCCGGGAATGGATTTCATGGCTTCGGGTATAGGCGCAGGTATGAGAGTGGGCGCAGGTCCAAGCGCAGCCTCGTCCGAGTCACATAAGAAGGTGCCTGAAACGTTCCACGTCGCTTCGGCAGCGGATCGCGCGTCGCTGGTCGAAGCGGCAAAGGCCGCGAAGCGCGTAGCGCTACGGCTTGATACGGAGTTTTTTGACAGCGTCGCCATCGCCATACCCGGAGACGAAAGCCAAGCAGTGAGTTCCGGCAGCCGTGAGGCGCACCGACAAAACGAAGAGGGCGCCGTTGTCGACGCCGTAGTCAGCGCGCCCAGCTATCAGATATACTTACTCCAACGGGGCGTTACCGATGGATTCGACGGTGCGCTGGCGGAGCTTTTGGGCAAAAGCGTTAAAAAGACCGGATATAATATAAAGGATATAACGCGAGCCTGCCTTGACAGGGGGCTCGATACAGATGGTTGGGAATTTGACGTGGGGTTAGCCGCGTATTTGATCTCGCCAACCGACAACAGCTATGAGATCGCCCGCTTATCGGAACGCTACTGCGACTTTTCCCCCAGCGCCCCCGCAGACGACGATGGCCAGATGACGTTGCTATCGGATACAGGGACATCAATAGCGGAAGAGTGCCGCTCGATTTGGCTGCTGGACAGCGTTCTTAGCGATAAACTCAAAGATCTCAGTCTCGACGAGGTATATTATATGATCGAGATGCCGCTGTGCAGAGTCCTGGCGGAAATGGAAAACGAAGGTTTTCTCGTTGACAAGAGCGCTCTTGCGCGTTTCGCGGAATCTCTCGGCGGTAGAATCGCCGAAATAGAAAAGCAGATTTATTTTCACGCTGGTGAAACGTTTAACATCAATTCGCCCAAACAGCTCGGAGTGATTCTATTTGACAAATTGATGCTGCCCGCGCCGAAAAAAACGAAAACAGGCTACTCAACAAACATCGAAGTGCTCGATCGCTTGACCGGTATGCATCCGATAATCGGTTTTATCAAGAGCTATAGGGAGTTTACAAAACTGAAATCCACATACACAGACGGGCTACTGAAGGTAGTTGAGCCAGACGGGCGTATCCACACCCATTTTCAAATGACTGTAACGGCTACGGGCCGCTTGTCTTCGACAGAGCCAAATTTGCAAAACATTCCGGTCAGAAAGGAATTGGGCGGCGAATTGCGCAAGATGTTTGTTGCTGGCGATGGGAATGTACTCGTTGACGCGGACTATTCGCAGATCGAGCTGCGCCTTCTGGCGCATATTGCAAGCGACCCTGTCATGACAGCCGCGTTCGAGAGCGGCGAGGACATACATACAGTTACGGCGTCGCAGGTGTTTGGAGTACCGCCAGGCGACGTTACCTCTGTGCAGCGTTTTCGGGCAAAGGCTGTAAACTTCGGCATCGTTTACGGGATATCGCCGTTTTCGCTAGCGAGCGATATAGACGTCACCACTAAGGTCGCAAAGGAATATATTTACAACTATCTCGAAAAATACGCCGGGGTCCGTAAGTATATGGCCGACATCGTCGAAAGCGCGAAACGTCTAGGCTACGTCGCGACTCTGTTTGGTCGCCGCCGTTATCTGCCTGAGTTGACGTCGTCCAATTTTAACACGCGTTCATTCGGGGAACGGGTGGCGCTCAATATGCCGATTCAGGGCACGGCGGCTGATATCATGAAGATTGCCATGATAAACGTTTCAGCAAGGCTAAAGGCCGAAAAGCTCAAGGCAAAGCTGATATTGCAGGTACATGACGAACTCATAGTGGAGTGCCCGGAAGATGAAGTAGACGCCGCGAGCCGGGTTTTGCGCGAGGAAATGGAAGGCGCGGCAAAGCTTTCCGTTCCGTTGGTGGCGGAAACGCGCGTCGGAAAGAGTTGGTATGACGCGAAATGAGAATATAATTAATATCATCAATATCATCGCGGCGAAAAAAGCGGATTTGCGGCGGATCCTTGAAATTGAGCGNGAATCGTTTACAATGCCCTGGACTCGTGAGTCGCTTTTAAGCGAGATTAACAGGGAAGACGCCTTTTTCGCAGTCGCGGTTTGTGAGGAGTCAGCGCCAAAAAATACAGATTATAAATCGCCGGCAGCTGACATGTCGCAACGCGATCCTCTCGGTTGCCTCGCGAGCGGCGCCCTAGGGTACGTGATACTGCGGCGCGCTGGGGATGAGGGCGAACTGTTGCGGATTGCGGTCAGCAATGACGCGCGAAGGCGTGGTATTGCCGACTCGCTTATGGGCGCAGCGCTCGATTTCGCAAAAGAAAACGCGCTTGCATCAGTGTTCCTTGAAGTGCGCGAAAGCAATAAAGCGGCGGTTTCGCTATATATAAAGTGGGGATTTAAACCAATTCATCTGAGAAAAGGCTACTACAGCAACCCCACAGAAGACGCCGTTATTATGCAATATTCGGCCAGACCATCATANAAGATGTTTGAGCGTTTCGGCGGCGCGGTCACAGTCGAACTCCATAAACGCGGTCGCCGCGTGTCCCANCAAGGCGTTGCTATCCTCGCCAAAATCATACTCCAGCAGTTTGTTTATNATCTCAAGGCCNGCGTCGTTGTCATACTCGTCCGCCGCGACCAGCGCGGCTTGGAGATGTTCCTGTAGACAAGCGCAGTCGCCTGGCTCTTTTTCGCACGGCGGCTTTTCTTCCGGGAGAATATCTGACAGTTCCTTATGAAGCGACAGTAGTTTTTCCTTGAAATAGGGAAAACGCTCAATACAATAGATCAAATCCTTGTTTTTTGAAGCTTTCTCCAGTTTTAGCGCCGTTTCTGACAGCGTCATCGCGCCAATAGTGGCTAAAGTGGATTTCATCGCGTGTATAGAAATCGAAAATCCTTCGATATCTACGTTATCTAAACACTCGGTCAGGCGCTGACATTCCTGTAAGAGCTTTTTGTTAAACAAGACCAGATTATCAAAATACATGCTCTTGACATCGGATACGCGACGCAACCCGATATCGGCGTTGATATCGCCGATTCTTTCGAGGGCTTCCCAAAAGGCGCCTTCAATGGTATTTTCCAGGTTAACTTTCATGTCCTCTTCCGTTATCTGCGTGACCTTTTCCTTAGGAAGCCATTCTATCAAAACCTCGACAAGTCTATGCATATCGATAGGCTTGGAAATGAAACCGTTGAAACCGTTTACAAGGAACATTTCCTTCGCGCCATGCACCGCGTTGGCTGTAAACGCGATTATTGGGAGGCTCTTGTATTCCCCGCCGAGCTTTCTGATTTCCCGTGTCGCCTCGACGCCGTCCATTTCCGGCATCATATGATCCATGAACACTATGTCAAATTCGTTCTCCATTACCATTTCGATCGCTTCCTTGCCGGACGCAGCTTTTTTCGCGTCTATGCCAAATAGCATGAGCAGACCATGAGCCACCTTGAGGTTGAATTCGTTGTCGTCTACTAGCAGTATCTTCGCGCTGGGGGCGTGTATCGCGAGTTCCACCGTGATTTTTTTCTCCTGCTTGACTTCAGACTCGCTGCCAAGCACAATGGGGATCATCACCGTTACTACCGTACCTTCGTCCTCCTCGCTGTCGAGCATGATTTCCCCGCCCATCATCTTTACGAAAGCTCTGCTGATGGCAAGCCCCAGTCCGGTGCCGACGATAGACCGATTTTTGTCTGTCTTGTCCTGTTCGAAAGCGTTGAATATTTTAGGTATAGCCGCTTTGTGGATACCCATGCCGGTATCTTTGATCTCGAAAATGAGCATATCGTCCGATACGGTCACTTTTAGCCGCACGAACCCTTTGTCGGTGTATTTTACCGCGTTCCCGCACAGATTTGTAAGTACTTGACGAAGTCTGATATCGTCGCCATATAGTGTTTTCGGCATCTCTCCTATGCTCTCAAACCTAAAATCCAGCCCCTTCTTTTGTGCTACATACCTAAACATGGAATTAATATTGTCGATCATAGCCGGGAAATCGTAATTGACGAGGTTAATTGACAGTTTCCCGGACTCGATTTTTGAGAGATCCAGAATATCGTTAATAATGGATAGCAGCGCGTGAGTCGAAGACATAATATCGTTAACGTAATCTCGCTGGCGCTCGCTGAGGGGCTCGTGCAGCAGGAGTTCGGCCATCCCGATAACAGCGTTCATCGGCGTGCGTATCTCATGGCTCATATTGGCAAGAAATGAGCTTTTTACTTGGCTTGCTGTATCGGAGCGGTTTTTCGCGATATGAATAAGCGTCAACACGGCGCAAAGAGTTAGAGCCAGTATCAGCCCCGTCACGGAGAGCGTAGCGCGCATGACGCGAACGTCGCTGTAGTAGACGTCCCTGGGCAGGGATAACCCGACATACCAGCCGTTGAAGAGTTTCTTGATAAACGCGACGTATCTGTCGCCAATAACGGAGGTGAAACTAAACGCGGATACGTCTTGCCCCGAGGTCAGTATGTCGGCTATTTCCGAATAACCGAGCCCGCCGTCGATTTCCGCCAGTTGTACGCCGGATAGTTCGGGTAGGGGATGGGAGATGACGCGCTGAGCGGAATCTAGCAGCACCCCGTACCCGCTGTTGAGAACGCGCCTGTCGTCAATAAAATTCGAAATATCAGAAATTCGGATGTCCAAAGCCACGACTCCGTAAACCTGCCCGCTTTTGTCAGTCACTTGCCTGGAAAGGGTGGCTATATATTCCCCCATGTACGCGTCCAGATACGGTTCGCTGTAGCATATCGCACCGCCTAGCTCGCGAGCGCCGATACACCAGGCTTGCAATTCCGGCGCGTTATCGTTCGGTCGTTCCATTCCGTAGGCGTTGATGAACATACCGTCCACGACGCCATAAAGATTTAGCGGGTCGCCGAACTTCTCCCCGTTTGTCGGTAGCCAGCCGAGCCACCTTGAGAGTTCATCGAGCATAGCGTTCGTATCGTCGGTATACTCATGAATCCCCTCGATCACGAACGCGAAATCGTTTAGCGTGATCTCGCATCCCTTCAAAAAAGTATTCACGGATTCCGCGTTGGCGTTGACGACCTCGTCGCCATAATTCGCGATATATTTATTTACGATCCGCGACCCGAAATAGCCCCCCAGCAATACCATAACGGTAAACGCTGCGAATACCAGCAGCAACTGGGGCGCGAGTATCTTGCTTTTTATCAGGCGCGACAACAGTTTCATCATCCGTCCCAGCCTTTTCTATCGCTATAATGAAGCGCTCTCGATGCCCGCGTCGCTGAACACTTTGCCGCTGGGGTACATCAACTTGTCTATCTTTTCAACGACTTGTTTTTGCGTGATCGGTTTGACGATAAAATCCGCTGCGCCAGCCTTTATCGCCTTTATCACATATTCACGGGTGGCATTTCCCGTCAAAAAGAAGATAGGAGCTTTTTTCCCGTACGCCCTGATGTTGCGCGCCAGCTCATAGCCGTCCATTTCGGGCATTTCGATGTCCAGAATAAAGAGGTCAGGATCATGGTTTTGAAGAAATCTCAGTGCGGAAATGCCGGAATTCACGCAGGTCAGCTTGTAATCGGCCCCCAGCAAAGTTTTTTTCAACGCTTCGAGGAAAAACACGCTATCGTCGACTGCGAGGATGCTTTTCTTCCAGATTTCATGCTCGTCGCTACCATCGGACAGCTGCTGCTCTTCGCTCTCTTCTTCATCTTCATCTTCGTCTTTGTACACAGCCATTTGGATATCGATAGATAGCATCGTTATAAGCGAAAGCAGAAACGTCATACGCGCTTCAACCTTTTCATGCTTGCTGGCAGCCAGCCCGTTGGTCAGTTTGAGGCACTCCTCAGCCAGTTCGTCGGCGCGGATTTGTATTAGCATATCCCTGATATCAGAAAGGCACCCGGAAAAAGAAAAGTAATNCTTGTCGTCTAAAGTTTTTTTCAATTCTGACTCCAGCGGCGGGTATTTGTCTATGAAAAACTCAAGTTTCCGCAAATACTCGTCCAACTGTCCGCCCCGCATGTGCAGCAAGCTCTGCTCGATATTGAGTTCAGGAATACCAAGCAACCGTTCCCTGATAGTCATAATCAACACTCCCTATCACATATAATCGCAATACTATGAACGCTATGATGAAATTTAAACAACCACTTAACCCGTTGCTCCACGGCATTATACATCAAATACAACAAAAACGCAAGCGTTTAGAGAGCTTACGCGATAGATTTGATTATTATTGATATGTGATACGTAAAATGTATATGTGGAAAAATATGTTGAAATGTTGAAAACTACACATAACGTCGAAAGGCGCTGCTAGAAATCGATCTCCTCCAGGCGCATTGCTTTGTAGAGTTCGCTGTAACGCCCACCGGAAGCTAAGAGTTGCGAATGCGTTCCACGCTCTATGATCCTACCCTCATCTACGACCAGTATGATATCCGACCGCGCGATAGTTGATAATCGATGCGCGATGATAAACGAAGTGCGGCCTTCTAACATGCGCGAAATCGCGTTTTGTATAAGCAACTCCGTTTCCGTGTCGACGCTTGAGGTCGCCTCGTCGAGTACAAATATCGGCGGGTCGGCTAAAACCGCGCGCGCGAACGAAACGAGTTGCTTTTCGCCTGTCGAGAGCCTGTCCCCGCCCTCGCCAACCTGCGTTCCAAAACCTTCAGGCTGCCGCATGGCGACGATATCGGCTGAGACGAGCTTTGCCGCATTGACTACATCCTCGTCAGTAGCGTCCAGGCGCCCGTACCGTATATTCTCCATGATTGTTCCGGAAAACAGGTGCGGGTCCTGCAGCACGTAACCCAACGACGAATGTAGCCACAACTGTGACCGTTCGCGGCTGTCACGTCCGTCGATGAGCACGCGGCCGCGCGTTGGCTCGTAAAACCGGCACGCGAGATTGACTATCGTAGATTTGCCGGCGCCCGTTTCGCCGACTATAGCGACTGTTGTGCCGGGCGCGATGTCAAGTGAAAAGTTCTCCAGAACGAAATCGTCGCCGCCTGGGTATTTGAACCACACGTTTTCGAAAGTAACGGCGCCTAATACAGGTTCCCAGTTTTCACGCTTTGGGCTGAAGGTGTCGCCATATTTTTCAACGACCTCAGGCGAATCAGTAATTGTAACAGGCTCGTCGAGTAAGCCGGTGACGCGCTCTATACCAACTTGAGCGCCAATAAAATCCGATATTATGCCCGAAACCCATACAATAGGCTCTATTGTGGCGGCAGCATAAGCAATGAAAGCCGACAAGACGCCAAAATCAAGCAGACCGAGCATGACCAACCGCCCGCCCCTGTACAAAATGGCACTAATAGCGATCGAACCCAGCGACATAACCATTGGCATCAAAATCGATGAAAGGCGGGAAGAACGGACGGACTCGTGGCGCATACTATCCGATAAAACGGAAAACTCATCGCTGTTTGCTTCTTCTATGACAAGGGTTTTTGACGTCATCGCGCCTGTAATACCTTCGTTATAGGCACCGGTTATGCGCGAGTTTATCTCGCGGATCTTTCTGCTTATGACCATTATTTTCCTTTGGAAAAACCAAGCGATAAGACCTGCGACAGGGATAATTAGGAGCAAGACCACAGCGAGCGGCGGGCTTAAGATAAGCATGAAAATGACGCTGAAAACGATAATAAGCGCGGCTTCCGCTATATGCGAAAAGCCCCATGAAATCATGCTGCTTATTCGCTCCGTATCGGACATTACCCTGCCGATTAGGTAACCCACGGAGTTTGCGCTATGGTATGAAAGCTGAAGTCTTTGAAGGTGAACAAAGCAATCCCGCCTGATCATGAGACTCGTCTTCATTTCAATGTCCAACAATATCTTCACCATATAATAAGTAAGGACGCCGACAACAAGGACAAAGACGGTATAGATAATCGAAAACGGAAGTAACCCGTCGGAGGAACCTGGAATAACAAAGTTATCCACAGCGTAACGGGTGAAAAGAGGGAAAGCCGCGGAAAGCGCAGTAGCAACAACAATAACAATAATCGCGTATATCCATTGGGTCTTCATATTGATAAAGTATTTCAGCAGCCGTAGCCACACCTTAAGGCTGAGTCCGCTTGTCTTCTCTTCTTCAATATCCATAAAGTCGAGTCTCCTTTTCTTTATGCTTGACGTTTGGGCCGTGTGCGGAGTCCCACGTCAGAATAAGCGCGTTGATCTTAACCCGATTGTAGGTCGTAAACGCGGCGGTACACGCCATTTATCCGGATGAGTTCGCTATGGGTTCCTATCTCCGCGACGCGTCCATCTTCAATAACCATTATCAAATCCGCGTTCATTAGGGTCGAAATCCTGTGAGAAATCAGGATGACTGTAGCCCCGGCAGTGTCAATCCTTAGCGATTCGCGGATTTTAGCGTCTGTTTCCATATCGAGGCTTGACATTGAATCATCGAACACCATTACCGGGGCGTCCATCATTAGCGTCCGAGCTATAGCGACACGTTGCTTTTGTCCGCCCGACAGCGTTACTCCCCGCTCTCCGACTATCGTGTCATACCCTTTTGAAAACGACATTACATTATCGTCTAGAGCAGCTATCCGGGCCTTTTCGCGCACCCTACCGAGGTCGCGCGCTCGAGAGGCGATATCGATGTTTTCAAATATAGGTTTGGAGAATAAAAACGGTTCTTGTAAAACAAGTCCGATATTTCTGCGCAGGTACGATTTCTTAACGCTTGATATGTCAACCCCACCGATAGTTATAGCCCCGCAACCCTCCGGCAGGTCATAAAGCCTGTTGAGCAAATATGTTATTGTTGATTTGCCCGATCCTGTAGCGCCCAGGATACCGAAAACGGTTCCGCTTTTGATCTTGAAACTAACGTCACGAAGTACCTGCTGTCCGCCGTAAGAAAAGCTGACGTTTTTAAACTCTATATCCCGATCCATAGGAGGGGACAAAGCGTCAGGCGCGTCAGTTTCACGCGGAGCGTCCAAAATCTCTTTAATACGTTTGAGCGATACGCTTGTCTTACTCATCTCGGAAAGCACTCTACCGAGCTGGCGTACCGGCCAAATCAAAATCTGCGTATAGCTGATAAATACGAGTAATTCCCCAAAAGTGAGAGAGCCTTTTACTGCCAGAAACGAGCCGACAATTAGTACGCTCAGTAACTGTAAGGATGAGACAGTGTCGCCGATACCCCAGAAAAGGCCCAAGACCCCGCCAAGCGACGTCCATTTGTTTGTGTATGCTATATTTTTTTCATCAAAACGTTCGGTCTCAAAACGCTCGCGGGCAAAAGCACGCACGACGCGCACGCCGGTCAGGTTTTCTTGGACCCTTGTCATAAGCTCCCCTTCAGCTTCGTCGCACTCAAGGAATTTTGCGGCAATCCGCTTCAAAAAATATAGAGTATATAGTAACACTATGAGCAGGAATATGATTACGACCGCCGTCATGACGGTGTTTAGCGTAAGCATGATAGCTATTGCTGTTATAATGAGTATGACCGTACGCAACGCTTCAATAAGTTGTTGTATGACAAAGCGTCGAACCGTTTCAACGTCAGAAGTGCAACGTTGTATGATATCGCCGGTCATATTCTTTGTATGCCACTCGAATGGGAGATTTTGTGTGTGCGCAAACAGTTTTATGCGCAAGCTGTTTATCATGCGCTCAGCGCCGTTTGCCATGTTAACGCGCGACAAGTAATTGAAATATCCGGAAATCAAAGCGCACGCGGCGACAAAAACGGCGCAGATCATCAAATTCGAGCCTAAATAGCCGCCCCTACTGAGAGACTCGTAAAGCCACATTACAGGGCCGGGTAAAGAAGTCGTTTTATCGCCGATAACCGAATCGACGGTAAAACCGACGACAAGTGGTCCCAGAAAGCCCATAAGCGATGCTACAATTGCCGAAAACACGGACAAAAGAAAGAATCGCTTTATATTCTGAGTAAACCCCATCATCATATTTAATGTAGAATCTTTCGTCATCATGCCCCCCATTATCGTTATCTATTATATATATTCGCCTTAATAATAACAATACAACCAGCGAGATATTGAACCCTGGCCTCATGAAGTATCAGTATAGCATACTTCGAAGCCGAATCCGTCAACTTCATGTTTGCCTCGGCAGTCGCGGAGTTCGGCTTGATCACAACAGATTCAGACTATAGAGCCGCTGCTTCTCTCTCAAGCGTTACGAGCCGCGCGCGTGATAGGCAGGGAAAAGATGTCTATGCTCTCCTCAAGGAGTTTTTGGATTTAGTCAAAATATACAGGGGAATTATAGACTGAGATGTGATATGAGCGCTGAAAAAAAACAACGCATTTACAATCTAACAGCCTTCCATATACTCATTGATAAACAGCCCTTTCCGATATCGATACGCTCCGTGTTCAAGTTCGCGGGTTACCGCTCCTTGTCTGCGCAGGTGGTCGAGATGGGATAGGCTTTCGCCTACTGCGAATATTTTCTGCGAGATTGGGAACCCATCCCAGTTGGCTGCTCGGATTCTCCATTTCATTTTCTCTGCGATCTCATACGCCGTGAGTCCTGGGTTGAGACTGACGATGCCCTCGACCTCGGCGACGCGCTCCTCGTGGTGTTTCAGTAGATCTTCGATTCGCGCGTGAAAATCGCCCGTTTCCCGATGGCCGGGAAGCGCCGTCTTTACCGGGTACTCATAAACCTTGCGAAGCGAGTCGATGTAATCGCCCAATGAATCATCCCTAATAGGCCATGATGTAATATTCGGTGTTATATCGAACAGAACATGGTCTCCCGTGAACATCAAGCCGACGCTCTCGTCCCACAGGCAAATATGCCCCGGCGTATGTCCCGGTGTAAGGACGCATCGCAGGGAGTAGCCCCCGTAGCGCAGAACCTCGCCATCTTTTACGCCGATGTAGTGCCCGCCTGGCGGCGGCGCGAATATGATGGCGGGGTTTGTTTTACGCATTTCGTCAGCTACTTCCGGCGGGATACCGGTTAGTGTATCCCGCCCGTCGCTCCAGACCCATCGCCCTACAGGGACTGGCAGCTTCCCGAGCAATGCGCCGTCATGCTCGCCTATGAATATACGGCCTGAGTTGCCTACAATATCGGTAGCCAGTCCCGAGTGATCCGCGTGTAAGTGCGTTAGCAATATATCGACATCGCCCGGGTCTTCGCCGAGTTCCTCCAGCCCCGCCAGCAGCGCGTCTTTGCAGGCGGGGATACGGAACCCGGTGTCAATAAGAAGGCTGCGCTCCGCATCCCGGATCAGATAACTATTGAGTTCGCGTAAGGGATTGTTGGGCAGTACTACCGGTATCCGAAAAATATTCCCAAAGACTTCCCGGACGCGGCGCCCATTACCGCTCTGATCAATATCAACCATCGAAGCGCTCCTTATCTCGCATTAAAAAATCTCAAACTCGAACAGCGAGAATCCCCAACTGGTCGCGCGCGTCAATCCATAGAACCTCACATAGCGCGCCGTCACTGGGCTGAAGTCCAGGGTTTCGACGCCGCCCTGGCCGTTATTGTTCTCCGTGGCGACCAACCAGGTGTTAGGCGCTGCGGCTGTCGCGTATTCGATCCTGTATGTCCTGCCGTACGCGGCTTCCCACCGCAAGATGACCCTGCTGACTTCCATATTAGACCCAAGGTCTACCATGAGCCACTGGTTGTTGCTGCTGCTCGAAGCCCATCTTGTTCCCAAGTCGCCGTCTATCGCGGCACGCGCGGGATGGTCGGACGAGTCGGTGCTGCTCGCTGATGCTGTTTTGCCAAGAGCCAGGTTGACTGCCGTGACGTTTATCAAAAACGTCTTGCTATCCTCCGTAACGCCATTGGTAACATGGAATGTTATCTCATGCGTCCCGATCTGCTCTTTTTCCGGAGTCCAAGTAAACACGCCGCTAGAAGCGTCGAAGCTTGATCCGGCGGGCAAACCTGACGCGGATAATGTTACGCCTTCCCCGAAATAGCCGTACGGCTCAGCGATTACGGTTATTGGCGTTCCCCAGCTCGCGTCTACGTCATAGGGTCTCATCAGTTTAATATCGCCGGGTGCCAACACTACGCCGTATACCTCAAACTCGTATATGCGAACGCGATATCCGCTGCCTGTTGACGGGTAGTAGAACCTGACGTACCTGGCGTCAACCGGGTCGATATCTATGGTTTGGTCGCCTCCGTTCCCGCCTGTGACAGATCTGGCGGTCGTGTAACTTCCCTTTACAGCAGCGGTTTCGATCCTGAAGTTACTGACATATGGCGAACCCCAACGGATGACAACCCGGTCTATTTTCGCAACAAACCCCAAATCGACCTCATACCATATGTCGCCGCTTGAGTTTTGCGCGGCCGTCCAATATGTGCCCATATTACCGTCATTACTGTTGAAAGTCGGGCCGTCGCCGGCGTATGAACTAGCTTCGCATGGGCGCTTGAGAGCAAGGTTCGGGTTTGGCGGGCTCCACTCGTCAAGTACGTACGCACCCGTCAGCGGGATGTAGTTTTCGTCCCAAATAAAGCCCTTGACCACGTAGTCCTCGATGCCATCAAGGCTCGCAATGGTAATCGGCGGGGTAGCGACTACGTTAGCGCCGTTGTTAAGCTGGAATGGCCCCGCTGCGGTTTTCATGTCGATCATTAAGCCTTTTTTATATAAGGCTATCATCACGTTGATGTCAAGCGTTGTGTCTACATTGCTCTCAAAGTTGACCTCGAATGCTATTTCTCCATCTGTTTTTTGCGTTATGGTTTTGCCGCCTGAAATGAAAGATCCCGTCATGTTATAGGCCTTTTTTATATTGACGTTACAGATCATAGCGTCCCTGCTGCCTTCGTCGCCGGCAACAGCGATGATCATGCCCTCGGCACCGATTTGCGACGTCACGTCCGCTGTTGTTTGACCCGTAACCGGATCGTAGGCTATATTCGAAATAACTATATCGCTGTTTGTTGAAATAAACTGAACCTCCGCGCCGGGGATTCCTCCGTCAAGTGTCGCAGTTGCCGTCAGTTTCTGTTTCTGGTTTGAATAAAAGCTCAAATCATAATTATCCAACGACAAAGTATTCTCTTTCGGTTTGGCCTCCCATTTGGCCGGATCGTATACGGCTACAGCCAGATAGGAATCCGCCGTGCCATAGTAGAGATACCATATGCCGTCTTTAAAAACGAGTCCTTCTATGAAGCAGACCTTGCCAACAAGGCCGTAGACTTCGTAATCCTTCTCAGGGTTCATGAAATACGTCGGCGTACGGTCGATCATCCTGGCGGGATCGTTCTTGTCGAACAGCGCCTGGCCTGGGCAATAAGACCCGTCGAGAATCATCGGGTCGCCGCTCCCGTTGTTTGGGTTACTGTTTTTGCCGTTGTAAATCAGCACGATGCCGTCTTCGCTATATATGGCTTGAGGACCGGGTTCGCACAGGGAAGAGTCGAAGTTGCCGCGACGTGTCCCAAGCATAGCCCGTAGGCTGCCATCGCTGTTTTCAACCGGATACCAGTCGGCAAGGTCGTCCGAGGTAGCGCAATACATGCCCGACTCGCCCCAATACATCCAATATTTTCCATTTATCATTTTCGCTATCTGAACACCGTCGACCATTTCACAAACGACCGCGCCGGATTTCGACCAAGTGTTCCTGTATTTCCCGTTTCCAGCGTTGTTGAACGCGAGACCGTGCTTGACCCAGTTGATCAAGTCTGTCGAGGACGCCACCATCAGCCGAGCCGTGCCCCCGTCATATCCTGTGTAATACATGAAATACTTGCCGTCGGGCGACTGGATGATGCGCGGATCCTCGCAGCCGCCGCGCCATTCGTAGTTATTGTAGGTATTGTCCGGGTATACGACCGGGACAGGGTGGCGCTCGAAGGTCGTGCCATCCGTGCTTGTCGCCAAGCCTACGCGGGACGTGCGGCCGGAAGAGTTGTCCTGAGCGCGGTAGAACAGGTGTATAACGCCGTCTTTCATAATCGCGCCGGGGTTATATAGGGAAAGGTTCGTCCAACTGATGTTCCCTTGCGTGACAGGGCAGTAGAAGACATCGTTATTTGGGCGAAGGATCGGGTTGAAATCGTCAAGCTTCTCAAACGGACCCAGTGCCCAGGGCTGAGCTGGGCCTAGTTCGAACAGCTCCCACTCAGCTAGTTCCACGATATCCACGCTACCGTTATTGGCTGTTATTTCAAGCTTGTAATATTGGTACGCCCGCGCTTTATCAAGGTCGATATTATAGATACGCTTCAAATATTGGGCGCTGAATTCCTGATCGGTCTGTTCGTCCAGCTTGTCCCAATCAACGCCGTCGTTTGACGCCCATAATATCCAGTCTTTAGGTATGCGCCGGTCGGACAGCGCAGAGCCGCCGGATACGATAGAATACTTAGTTATGTAATAGCGTTTCGGGAATTGAACCTGGAGCCAGCCTGTATTGGAACGGGTCAGCCATTTCGTGTTTTGCCTGTTGTCAAAGGCTTTATCGACTTCTTCACCTGCGGGATTGTTGCCGCTGCCTGATAGCACCACGCCAGCTTCAAGCGCGCGGTTGCGCATTTCGCCCGGATCGAGGCTGTCTCCGACGGTTACGTCGCAAATAGCGATTTTGCCACCGTCGTCCGTTATCGCTACGATTTTGCCCGAGCAGTTGCGCGTCGTTTCTACAGTTACCGATGTTTCACCGGTCGCGGGGTCATACAAGGGAGCGGATAGCGTCAGATAAGGGTTACTTGACGCGAAGCGCACAGCCTTGTTGTCGGCGTCAGTCGGCAGGATAGTCGCTGTGAACGTGACCGTGTCGCCAGCCATCAGGGCGACATTGCTCTTATCAAGAACCACCCCCTGGACTTCAGACGCAGCGCGAGCCGCAAACACAAAACTTGACATGATCATAGCGGCAAGTAAAAGCGAGCTTATTATTTTCTTCGAGCATTTTATTTTCATTGTCTTTTCCTTTCAGGCTAAATATAAATGTGGATATAAATATGAGTACGCAGCCGCGCGTCAATGTCAGTCAAAGTTCACGGGTACATGTTCGCGCCCTTGGGCTTCCGCGACGGCTTCATGGACGACATTCCCTTTAAATACGGCAAGGCCTTTGAGTAACGCCGGATTCTCGCGCATGGCCCGCTCGGCGCCTTTATTCGCGATCTGGAGCGCATAAGGCAACGTCGCATTCGATAAGGCGAACGTTGAGGTCCTCGGGACCGCGCCAGGCATGTTCGGGACGGAATAATGCGTAATGCCATGTTTGATGTAGTATGGGTTTTCATGGCTCGTAACCCTATCTATCGTCTCTACGATCCCGCCCTGGTCGATTGATATATCGACAATGACCGAACCTCGGCGCATGCTTTTCACCATTTCCTCAGTGACCAGTTTCGGCGCTTTCGCGCCCGGTATAAGAACAGCGCCTATCAGCAAATCAGCGCTCGCGACAGCTTGAGCTATCGAATGCGGGTTTGACAGCAGTGTCGATACGCGACCTGGCAGGATGTCATGGAGATACGCCAGACGCTCAAAAGACAGGTCGATTACCGTCACGCGCGCCCCAAGCCCGCAGGCTGTCTTCGCGGCGCCTGTCCCGGCTATGCCTCCGCCAATAATCACGACATGCGACGGCGCAACGCCCGGAAGGCCCCCCAAGAGGATTCCGCTGCCATCATAGTACTTTTGCAACAAAACGGCGCCGATCTGTATTGACAGTTTGCCCGCTATCTCGCTCATAGGAGACAGCAAAGGCAGAGAGCCATTGGCAAGTTGCACCGTTTCGTATGCGATAGCCGTAACTCCAGAGTCAAGCAGCGCTTGCGTCTGCGTCGGATCCGGCGCCAAGTGTAGGTACGCAAACAGTATCTGCCCTTCGCGCAAGAGCGGGTATTCTTGACTAAGGGGTTCCTTAACTTTGTAGATTAGGTCGGCTCTTGCGTAGATTTCTTT
>WRNV01000069.1 GCA_009776445.1 Oscillospiraceae bacterium
TTTTTCAATGACGAATGAGAATCGACCTCGTTGAAAGCATTCTGCTGCAGATAGTCCTCCCTTATAGATTTCGCTATCTCAAGTTTGAGTTTGTCTACATCTGATAGCGAATCAAATCCGATAAGTTTCACTATCTCCTGTAGGCGGTTCTCTTCCTGCAACAAGTTGAGAGCCTCGTTTATCGCGTCTGACACGCTTTCGGCAACGAACCGGTCATAATATGAATTCGTGGTAGACGCGTAAAGGCTGTACGAGTTCATCCAATTGATCGAGGGAAAATGCCTTTGCCTTGCCAAGTCAGAATCCAATCCCCAGAACACTTTTACCACCCTAAGTGTGTTTTGAGTCACCGGTTCTGATATATCGCCCCCAGGCGGCGATACCGCACTAATTGCGGTTACGCTGCCTTCTCGCCCATGAGGTCGGCCAACGGCGACCACTTTGCCCGCGCGTTCGTAGTAATTACTCAGCCTACTTCCCAGATATGCCGGATACCCTTCGTCGCCTGGCATTTCTTCCAGCCTGCCGGACATCTCGCGTAGAGCTTCCGCCCAACGCGATGTCGAATCTGCCATTACTGCCACTTCATAGCCCATATCCCGGTAGTATTCGGCAATCGTGATGCCGGTATATATCGATGCTTCCCTTGCCGCGACAGGCATATTCGAGGTGTTTGCTATCAGCACTGTGCGTTGCATGAGAGCCCTGCCTGTCAAAGGATCCTTTAGCTTTCGAAATTCGTTGACGACGTCTGTCATTTCGTTCCCGCGTTCGCCGCAGCCTATGTAGACGACAATATCCACATTAGCCCATTTAGCGATTTGGTGCTGGACGACCGTCTTCCCAGCGCCGAACGGGCCTGGAACCGCCGCAGTCCCGCCTTTCATCACGGGGAAAAATGTATCGATCACCCTCTGCCCTGTCACAAGTGGCTGGCTTGGGTTTATCTTCTCGGTTATTGGGCGCGGATCACGTACCGGCCATTTTTGGAGCATGTTGATCCTATGAGCTACTTTGTCCGAATCTTCAATGTAGCATATTGTATCCTCAACTTTGAACTCTCCTTTGTCAATCCTCAGAACCTTCCCGCCTAACCCATGTGGCATCATGATTTTATGGGTAATCCCTTCTGTTTCGGGGACGGATCCAAGCACGTCCCCAGGGAACACTGTCTGTCCGACTTCCACTTCCGGAGTGAAACTCCATCTCTGTTCGCGGTCGAGCGCACGGATGTTTATACCTTTTTTCAAGAAACTGCTGTCTGCGATTTTAAGGTACTCATCTANTGGGCGCTGAATCCCGTCAAACATCCGCCCGATAAGCCCNGGCCCTAATTCGGCGGACAGTGGTCGCCCCAGGCTGACAAGCGGATCCATGTAAGCAAGCCCTGATGTTTCCTCGTATACCTGTACCGAGGCTATATCGCCATTTATCTCAATTATTTCCCCGATCAGCTTGTCTTTCCCTACTTGACATACATCACGGACGCCCGCGCCGCGCATATTCCCCGCCGTTACAAGCGATCCGGCAATACTCAGTATCTTCCCTTCGTTGATTCTCGAAGCCATACTATTTATGTCCCTCACGATCCTATTACATTGATGCCGATTGCTTTTTCCATGAGTTTATTGACCATAAGCCCGGAATAGCTGGCCCCTTCATCACCTTCGCCAATCGGTATGAAAATTGGCGTTCTGCTACCACTATATTTATCCAATATGTCCCCAACCATGAAGCAATAGGAATCCTCAATATAGATTATCCCAAAATTTTTCGAAATTGCTTCTTTTAGGTACTCCCTTAGCGCGTCCTTTGATGGCGGCGTATACGTCGTAAACCCAAATTGGAGGAATGGGAACAGCAAGGCTTCGCTTCCGATAATGCATATCTCACAGTTCATATGGTATTCTCATTCTCCTTTTGATTTCAAACGCGCTATAGCCGCTTTTCTTGCCTGCCAACAGTATCCTGATGTTCGTGATTTCCATCGATTTATTAAAAAAATACGCGCATATAGGTTCGATCCCGAATGCCATAAGTTTGCAGGCTTTTGTCTTACTGATCAGATAATTGTCGATCAGTACGTCCAGTTCTTCCGAAAGTTGCCGTCTGCTTTCAGCGGCTTCCCATATGAGGCTATACTTTCGCCATAGAGGGAAATCTCTCAATCCGCTCATATCCCCGCCGATATATGCCTGCCATTCGCGGAGCGTATAGCTGCCTTGGTCGGAAAATGCTTTTGGAAAATACCACTTAGGATTGCCGGCAGCCATTGCTTGAAAAAACACCGAGACATTATACAAATCAGTTTTTTCCAACACGAACCTCGCGATTCCCGGACAGCCCAGTTGCTCAACCAGTTGGCTGAGCGCCCTGAAATATGTCCTGTCGAGGATAAAGTCGATATCGTACATCTCTTCAGCGCGGAGCGCTTCAAAAAAACCTGCCGTTAACGCGGCGTTTTCCAAAATGTCATCCGACTCCCTGACCGCCGCTGAGCGTATCGTTGGTAGCGAGTAACTGCCATACGACATGGCAAGCCTGTCATGCCTCCTTCCGGAGTGCCTTTCCTTTGCTACCAGTTTCATGTTATGTATATCGTAGTAAAGCGCGAACATCCTCCATAAACGCCTATCAGGAACTATTTCCTTCATCAGGGTAAACGTATCTTTCATGAGCCCATCGAGTATCGTGGAGTAATTGTCAACGTCCGCGTTTTCGTACGTATGGAAATAGTTCATCTTATTGAGTTCGGCAAGCGCTGTCCAGATGTCTGGTGCGTCATGCACAATGTCGTACTGGAACTGTTTTAGCAGTTTGCTTTCTTCAATGCATATTATTGTGTTCGAGTATGGATAGATATATCTTGATTCCCGCATCTCTTTTCCTCACATAAACATCCAGTCGGAGGAATTCCCAAAGACTTCTTTCATTATCGTGGCGGTGTTGTCTTTTTTCACGTCCTCGATCAAGTCTTCAAAGAGATTATTGTATTCTACATTGTCGTTACTGAGGACAAACCCAGTTTTGCCCGTTATGGTATCGTGGCTCAGCGTGATCGACAGCCCTTCTGTTTCCCGCATGGCTTCTTCTATCGCGCTATTGATGAGCTTGCCTTTCGACCGCTCGCCAAGATGTAAAGTAAAGCTTCCTTTGAGCCATTTCACCGCCGATTTAAACATTACTGTGAACTCATCAGCCGAAACATCCCTGAGTTTCGCCACCGCCATGTCGAATATCCCGTCAGTCAGTTCATGCTGATACAGCAGCAGCTCACGGTTGAGGCGGCTGCGATGGTACTCTATGCGGCGCGTGAACTCATGCTCGTTGTGGCGCTTTAGCGCTTCGCGCTGTTTATTGAACTCTTCTTCATATATCTTGTTTTCGGCGTCTATCTCGCCGTCTATGGCGTCTTTGATCTGCATATAACGCTCTTGGCTATATTTCTGCGCGTCTTCGCTAATTTTCATTGTTATCGCTTGCAGTCCGGCTTTCATTGCGCCCACCTTTACAGAATAATCAGTACGGAAATCACAAAAGCAAAAATCGCGTAGGTCTCGATCATCGCTGAATACAGGACTCCTTTTGTGGAGTGTTCCGGCTTTTTTGCTAGTATCTGTATTCCTGCTGTGGCGAGCGTCGATTGTTTGATCGCTGTCAAATAGCCTGTCAGCCCCATGAGCAGGCCGGCTCCCAGGCACTTGAGCGCGATCGTGAATGTCAGATCGTCATTGATGTTCATGAATATCAGAAAGCCCACAATAAAGCCATACAGCCCTTGAGACGCTGACATCATCTGCAGGACCAACGATTGGCCGAATTTCTCCGGTTGCTCTGATATTAACGCCACCGCCGCTTGGCCGATCATCGTCCCGCCTTTTGCCGAACCGACGCCTGTGAGAAGTATCGAGACGCCAAGCCCAACTATAGTCATGATCATTGGTAGATTGTCATAGAATTGCTGCATATTTGACCCCTTTCACTGATTGTGCGTTACTGTTCAGTCGGCATCCAAAAACACAGGTTAGTTACAGGCAACGCACTGGTACAGTGGTGAAAACTTGTAATATTAGTCAAAACTTGTGTGCGGAGCCTGTAACCATTGCGAGTTTTTGGATACCCACTGAACAGTGAAGATTGTGCTTTTATGCTGTTTCCGCATCGTCGATGATGACGACATTTTTCTCCGCCGCTTTAAACGGTTCGAACTTCTTGCCGCCGCCTGTGTAAAACTTACCAAAGAATTCGATAAACTGGAGGCGTATCCCGTGTACATACGCGCTGAGCATCGACAGGAATATGTTGAGCGCATGGAGTATTACCGCGAGCAGAAATCCCAACGTTACCCTCAATGGTATCGGTAGAAACGAGATGATAGTATTAAACGCCAGCGCCACACTGCCACCTGCTACACCGAGCGCCATCAAGCGGGTGTAGCTGATAAAGTCTCCCAGATAACTGGTCGCTCCATAGACTGCGTACAGCCCCTTTCCGACCCCCGCTAGCCAGCGTTTGCCATACTGTACGGCGGGGCATATTATGATCATAGCCAGCCCCAAGCCCACTATTGCCAAACCAATATTGAATAGCGTTTGACTGAAAACCCACTGCGTGACCCCTGCAAGCAGCATCAGTCCCCCGCCAAGAAACGCCGTAAACCATGCTAGGCCGCCTGACGCCATGTCATAATAGTTTCTGAGCTTGATCTGATTAATAATTTGCAAAACAAGCGCCGTCATAATATGGAAGTACCCTAATATTACCGACAGTACCGTCATTTGGATAATATCTACAGTCGCCGATATCAAGCCAAAAGGAAGATCGAGTCCAAAGAGCGTTCCGAAAACGAACCCCCACGCCATGATCGGGAATGACAGATAGTATAGGAAATCCACAAAACTTCTCGTACTCCGCTTAACTTTCAAAACTTTCCTGATTAGCAGCCCAATTATGAAAACCGCGAGGCCGTAGCCAACGTCGCCGACCATCATGCCAAAGAAAATCATATAAAACAATGTCATAACCGGCGTGGGATCTGTTTCGTTGTATTTTGGTAAACTGTACATTTCCGTCAGTCGCTCGTAAACCGCNCCAAGCTTTCTGTTATTNAGCTTTATCGGGACCTCGCTGACGTCNTCATCATGCGCTTCACTTATCGACAGCCGATAATCCTCTTTTGGTATGTGTNCCGCCATNAGTTTCTCGAACTGCGCACGTTTGTCGGAGGTAATCCACCCTTCGATCACGACGTCTTCTCCNTCGTATATGACCTCAATAGACTTGCGTTTTCGCAGCAGCGCGTTGAGATTGTAGTCCTCCGCAAACGCCAATGTTTCTTCGTATTTCGATTGCTGCTCAATCAGCCGGTTTATTTCCTTCTCATCTTCTATCAGTTGCTTCTCTTCCTTTTCAAGGTTCTTTTTTACCTCGTCAGGCGGTTGGTCAAACGGGTATTCCTCAGCGGAAAAGGAGAACTCGCTCATATATAAGTCGAGCCGCTCAAGAAAACCGTTGTGGCAAAATATGAGATAATATGCCCTGTCTTCGCTGGTCAGAGGTTTTTCGTAGACGACCCCGTCTTCTTCATGTTTTGTGAGAATTTCCGAAAATTCGGCATCATGCTTCTTGTGAACCGATCCAAAAAAAGCCGTGACTCTGCGAAGCTCTCCGAAACGTAGGGGATTGCTATTAAGGCGCCCCCAAATCTGCATTTCGTCCTGGAGCCTCGTCACTTCTTTTCTCCTTTTTCTGTTGTCTGAAAGCCACCTGTCTGTGTGGATAACCTCTTCGAGGATCCTTTCCCACCCACTCCCCTCGACTTTTTCTGTAAACTCCATTATGCTCAGTTTTTTCTCTTCGCTATTTCTAAGAGAGCTGAGCATTTTCGTCGGTTTCCGCTCTTTGATGATGCTGCTAGCCGCGTTGATCTCGCGCAGTTTGTCCTCGATTTCCCTGATCTCCTTGTCTACTACGGTTTTCCTTGCGGGGGGAATCGACGCTTCATATCCTGTATCTATGTGCACACCTTGGAATCCTTGGGTCAAAGCTAGTATTTCGTCAAGGTGTTTTTGATTGAATGTCAGGGCGAGTTTTTCCATTTTCGCTATCGCCACAGTAAGGATAGCACCTCCTCTTTCAGGTGTTTGCTGATCTGATCCGCCCTACCGCACTGGCGGGCTTTCATCTGAGTTTTCAGCCTAGCCGCTTCTTCTTCCATTTTCCCGCTTTCGGTAAGCAAAGCTTGTTCCAACGTTTCGTTTCCAGCCGTCTCAAATAAAATGAGTTCCTGCCTCAACCCTCCAATATACGCTTCTTGTTCTTTTCTGCGGTTTTCTACATAGTTTTCTGCGTCCCTAATAGCATTCTTTACGGTACTGTGATATTCGCTTTCCGCTTGCAATAGTGATGATAAAATGTCTTCATTCAACCAGCGCAACCCCTTTTTGTAACTACTCACTCACGCGTCTGCCTGTGAGCGAAAACACGACCCATTCGGCGATGTTTACAGCGTGGTCGCCGATTCGTTCGAAGTATTTCGCTATCATCAGAAGATCCATCGCCTGTTGCCCATTGGCGCTGTCGGCTTGGATGAGTTCGATCAAGTCTGATTTTACCGTATAGAAAAGCTTATCGACAACGTCGTCGTATTCGATAACGCTATTTGCCAGTTTCAGATCCATTTTCACGAAAGCTTCGATGCTCTCCGTTACCATTTTTGATGTGGCGGCGGCCATCTGCGGGATGTGCTCAAGTTTTTTAATGTATGTTTCGCCAATGAGGTATATGGCTATTTCCGATATGTCGGCGGCTTGATCACCTATGCGTTCCATGTCCGTGATCATCTTCAGAGCCGCCGAAATAAGCCGCAGATCTCTCGCTACCGGTTGCTGCTGCAGCAGTAGCCTAAGGCACATCGACTCTATTTCTTTTTCCATATGGTCGATATCTTCTTCAACCGCTATCGCTTGTTTCGCCATTGCTTTGTCTTGCTTCACGAGCGCTTCGATCGCGAGCGTGATCGCCTTTTCGATCATCGCGCCCATCTCGATGAGCATATCATGCAGTATCGTGAGCTGTTCGTCAAATTTGTTTCTCATAAACCATACCTCCAACTATTGTAGCTTTCACGGCGCTCACCGTGTAAGATCGAAAAGACCTGGCGCATATTTATTCTTATACTAATGTTTTTATTTCTGTTTCAAAGATACCGATTGCATTTTTGGCGCGTAAGTGTTATGATCTTATCGCCGCCGGTAATGTCGTAAAAAAGCGCGATGAAAAGGGAGGCTTTATAAAATGTCCAAAGTGCTTGTAAAAAGATCTGACAGAAGGGTCGTTGAACCTCAGGTATCCGCTGTGATAAAAGACAAGATCGAGTGCCGTGATGCGCAGATACTCGACCTTAGCCGGAAAGGATTACGGTTCCGATCAAAAGAGCAATACAAGAAGGGGGACAAACTAAAATTTGAAATGCAAAGCGCCAACGACGATCCTGCCCTCTCCCTTAGCATCGGGGCTAGGGTAATAAATGTTTATGGCAGCGAGACGGACGGCATGTTTGAGTATGGCGTCAGGTTCTTCCGGCTGCTATATTGGTATGAAATGAACTGCATACATAATTACGTATATTCAACGATAAAGAACTGAGTGGGCTGTGAGCTGAGGAGCTGAGTTTCCCACCTACTTCAAAAAGCCCTGCAAAATAGTATCCTCAGCTTCTTTTTCGGTTAAGCCTAGGCACATAAGTTTCACCAACTGATCGGAAGCGATCCTGCCGATCGCGGCTTCGTGGACAAGCTGGGCGCCTTCGTTGAGCGCGGTGATTTCAGGGACGGACGATACTTGCGCGTTGTGCATAATGATCGAGTCGCACTGGATGTGGCCGCGGCACTCGCAATAGCCTCGCATATTTAGTTGGAACACTTGCTTTGAATCGTCCTGCGCGACGCTGCGCGATATGACCTGCGCCGTCGAGCCTTCGCCAAGCAGTTCGACAGTGACGATCGCTGTAGCTTCTTGGTCACGGTGGGTCAGTAGGCGCTCGAAGACTGTCAGTTTGGCGTTTTTGTGGAGCTTCACTAACGTATCGCGTTTTGCGTAATCGACGCCCCGTATTTGCGTCATTTCCAACTCAGCTACGCCATCCTCCCAGACCTCTATAATGGTGGTCGGGTTGAGCACGCGCTTGCCTGTGTCGTCTCCTTCCCCATAATGTTTTTCGATATATTTCATTCTCGCGCCGCTACGGACAAAAAACTCATGTATTCCGTCATGACCTGCATTCTTCCCTGTCGTATTGTGTATGCCACAGCCGGCGACAATGAGAACATCCGAGCCTTCGCCTATATCAAAGGTATTATATACCACATCTTCCATATTTGTGGACAATATTACCGGGATGTGTACGCTTTCGTTCTTTGTGCCCGGCTTAATAATTACATCTATGCCAGGTTTGTCGGTTTTCGTGATGATGTCTATGTTCGCGGTAGTGTTGCGCATAATACCGGCACCGTTTTTGCGTATGTTGTACGCGCCAATCGGGATATCATGTATATCCGCAACCTCTTCCAAGAGTTTTTTATCAATAGTATCGAGCATGATTTGTCTACCTCCTATCGCGGCAGTTTGGGCAGTCGCAGTCTTGATTGATATAATCGATCTCCCCAAGTATCTTGTCCGGGCTGGTTATATCGGTTACTGTCCCGCCCGCTATCAGTATGACCTCGTCCGCCATCCGCAAAATACGCTCCTGGTGTGAAATGATGACGATCGTCGTATCCTTTGTTTCATTGAGCAACCGGAACGTTTCCGTCAGCTTCTGGAAACTCCACAGGTCGATACCCGCCTCCGGCTCGTCAAACAGCGCGACCCGTAGATTGCGCGCGAGTATGCTTGCTATTTCGACCCTCTTGAGCTCTCCTCCGGAAAAGCTGGCGTTCAGTTCGCGGTCAATGTAGTCCTGCGCGCACAGCCCAACGTCGAAGAGCAGAGAGTAAAGCTTCTTTTCGTCGTTGCCGCGCGCCGCAATCTCAAGGAAATCGCGTACCCTCAAGCCTTTGAAACGGGTTGGCATTTGGAACGCGTACCCTATGCCCATATTGGCTCGTTCAGTAATTGTTTTGTCTGTAATGTCCTCCCCGTCGAGATAAATCGCTCCGCCGGATACAGGGAATATGCCCATTATTGCCTTAGCAAGCGATGTTTTTCCGCCGCCATTCGGTCCGGTCACAGCATATATTTTCTTTTCATCAAGAACCAGACTGACACTCCTGATGATTTCAACCCCGCCAGCGGATTCATCGCCAGCCGCTACGCTGATGTTTTTAAGTTCCAGCATAAAAATGCCCCCTCCTCATAGTTGACAATCCCGGTAAAATCCTGTATGCTTTCTATCCGCGCTTATATGCATTGATTGACTTTGGGTCGTTGGCGCAGCGTAAGCTGGTTGTTTGATTATATTATAACGTTTCTGGCAAAGTCAAGGGGGGAAACATTATTTGGTAATACTTGGTATAGATCCCGGGGTCGCGACCGTCGGGTTTGGCATAGTTAACAATGACAAAGGTACACTCCATCCGGAGCGGTACGGTACGCTCACGACGCATACAGGTGTAAGGCTCGCTCTTAGGCTGACGCAGATAAACAGCGACGTCTCAGAGCTTATAGAAACGTTCAAGCCGGACGCGATAGCAGTCGAAGAGCTTTTTTTCAACACAAACCTGAAGACTGCCGTAGCGGTAGCCCACGGACGCGCGGCAGCCATACTTGCAGGCGAGAGCCATGGCGTCCCTATGTTCGAGTATACGCCGCTCCAGGTCAAAAAGGCAGTCGTGGGGTATGGGCGCGCGACAAAAAAGCAGGTGATGGACATGGTGCGACGTCTCCTTGTGATGGATCAGTCACCGAAACCGGACGACGCGGCGGACGCCCTCGCGATCGCCATATGCCACGCGCGATTTAGCAGCTCGCTGATGAGCTTTAAAGGAGCGGACACATGTTCCACTATTTAGAAGGTACTGTAGCTATCGTCGGTCAGAATCTCGTCGTTGTCGACATCGGCGGCGTGGGTTACGCGTGTCTCACGACTTTAAGTACGCTCTCTCGCCTTGAAACGGGCAAAAAGGCGAGACTGTACACATATTGCAATATTAAGGAAGACGCCTTCGATATTTATGGGTTTTACAATACAAGTGAAAAGAGATGTTTCGAGCTACTTCTTGGCGTAACGGGAGTCGGGCCGAAGGTCGCGCTTTCGATACTGTCGTCTGCTACCCCGGAGTCGATAGCGATCGCGATCGTTAACGACGACGAGACGTTGCTCACAGCCGCATCAGGGGTTGGCAAAAAGTTGGCGCAGCGCATCATACTTGAGCTGAAGGATAAGGTCAGCAAGGAAACTGCTGCGCTCAAGTCTTCCGGTTATGCCGTACCGCGCACGGACGACGGACGGCCGGGCGTAAAGCAACGCGACGCCGCTTCAGCTCTTGCAGTACTTGGATACAGCCAAGGCGAAATCTCGGCGGCGATGCGTGGGATCGATACAAACGCATTATCGGTTGAAGAGATCATTCGGGAAGTTTTAAAGAACAGTTCTTAATAAGGGGCTATTTATCGATGACCCCAAAGGAGGCTCAATGAGCGTAAATTATAGCGACGCAATAGATAGCAATACGGAATCGGGCGCGGTTTTGCTTTCAACATCATACACAGACGAAGACATTAACGAAAGCCGGCTACGTCCCCAGACGCTTTCCGAATATATTGGACAGGAAAAATCGAAAGGCAACCTAGCGGTGTTCCTCGAAGGCGCGCGGATGCGTGGAGAACCGCTTGATCACGTGCTGCTGCACGGCCCGCCGGGATTGGGGAAAACGACGCTTGCGGCTATAATCGCAAATGAAATGGGCGCCGCGTTGCGCAAGACTTCTGGTCCAGCCATAGAAAAGCCAAAGGATCTAGCCGCTCTGCTGACCAATCTGAACGAAAACGACGTGTTGTTTATTGATGAGATACATAGGATGAACAGAGCCGTCGAGGAGATTCTGTATCCAGCCATGGAAGACAAACAGATAGATATCATCATCGGCCAAGGTCCATCCGCGACTTCTATATGTTTGGAGCTAAAAAACTTCACGCTGGTAGGAGCAACTACGCGGGCGGGTCAGCTTTCGTCGCCGCTACGCGATAGGTTCGGAATAGATTTGAAGCTGGATTTATATTCGACGGAGGAGCTCCAAACAATTGTCGAACGTTCGGCCCGCCTGCTTTCAATACGAGTCGAACCTAGCGGTGCGAAAGAGATCGCGTCACGCAGCCGGGGAACGCCAAGGGTAGCCAACCGGCTCCTCCGGCGCGTTCGGGATTTTGCCGAGGTCATCGGCGACGGCGTCATCACATATGATTCTGCCAATAACGCCCTGTTACGGCTTGAAATCGACGCGTTAGGGCTGGACGCGGTTGACAGGCGGTTATTGAGGAGTATAATAGAAAACTACGGCGGCGGTCCAGTCGGACTTGAGACGATAGCCGCGACTGTATGCGAAGAGGCTGTAACGATCGAGGATGTCTACGAGCCGTTTTTGCTGCAGCAGGGATTCTTGGCTAGGACGCCGCGCGGTAGACGCGTCACCCGCCGGGCGTACGAACACCTAGGAATCCAACCTGAATACGACAGTGGGCAAATGACATTTACAGACGCTTAGGAGTCGGTGATTAGTGGGAAAATACTTTGGAACAGATGGCATTCGAGGCATAGCGGGCAAGGATCTCGACGCAGAGCTAGCTTGCAAGACCGGGAGCGCGGCGGCGACTGTGCTCAATGATTCCGTTGGCGAGCGCCCACGCGTGATTATTGCTCGTGACACGCGCGTATCGGGCGACATGCTTGTTACAGCGCTATCGGCTGGACTGTGTTCAGCCGGCGCAAACGTGACGCTGCTCGGCGTTCTTCCGACTCCAGCGGTAGCCTATTTGACAGCAAAAACCGGGGCGAGCATGGGCATCGTTATATCAGCGTCCCATAACCCTTTTGAGCATAACGGTATAAAACTGTTCAGCAAAGACGGGTTCAAGCTAAGCGATACGCTTGAAGGGCGCATAGAGCATATAATTGACAGTAACAGCGCCATAAAAATGACCGGCGGAAATTTGGGCGTTATAACCGAAGATAATACATATTGGAAAAATGAGTATGTACAGTCTATTGCTGCGGCGGCTCGCGGGCGCTATGGCAATAGAGTAGCGATCGACTGCGCGAACGGCGCCGCTTCGGAGACAGCCAGGATGCTGTTGAGCCAGCTTGGCGTGGAGTTTGAGATATTTTTTGATGAACCGGACGGCGTGAACATCAACGCCGGCTGCGGTTCTACCGATTTGCGCCGACTGCGCGAAATTATGAAAACCGGGAAGTTCGGCGTAGGATTCGCCTTCGATGGGGACGCGGATCGATGCCTGGCTGTCGACGAGAGCGGCGGGGTTATTGACGGAGACATGATGCTCGCCGTCTTCGCGCGCTATATGAGAGCTGGAGGCTCACTCAAGGGCGACGCTATGGTCGGTACTGTCGTATCGAATTCAGGGATGGAAGTCTTTTCGCGTAATAACGGCTTTACGTTCCATCGCGCCGCTGTAGGCGATAAAAATGTGCTTGAAATGATGCGCGTTCAAGGTTGCAATCTTGGCGGCGAATCGTCGGGACACATTATTTTTTCTGACGACGCCAGGACAGGCGACGGTCAACTCACTGCGGTCAAATTTCTTAATGTGCTTGCCGCGTCCTGTAGCAAAGCGTCCGAACTCGTAAGCGATATACCTAAATTTCCACAGGTCATGCCAAGCTATACATTGACCGGCGGCGTGACGCAGCGGGACGCCATAATGGCGCACCCTAAGCTGAGCAGTGAGGTCGCGAGACAGCAGGATTTGCTTGCTGGTGAGGGACGGATCCTTGTGCGTCCTTCGGGGACAGAACCAATAATTAGGGTGCTTGTAGAAGCGAAAACCGAAGAACTCGCTTTGGAAAAGGCAGAAATACTGATAAACGTCATTAAATCGTTATAAATAATGATAAATAATTTGTTTTTTAGTGAAAAAGACTTGACTTTATATGCAGCAATAAATATACTTGTTATCGCTAATATTATATTACTGAAAGTTCGATGTAATACACTGGTAAATTTTTGGCGACAACATGTTGGAAGACTTGTAAATGAGTGGCACTGAAGACTATGGAACCGCAAAACGGACTCAAATAGCCAATAACAGAATCCCAAGATGAAGAGACGCTCATATCAGAATACATCCGATAACTAGCATACCCCTCTCAATAGCTATATTTCGCTGGAAACCTCGCAACTTGACGGACAAAACTCCCGATGCGCGTTTTTTGCGTGATCCTGAAGACTTTGTTATAGCTCGAGAGAGCGCCTATGAGATAAAGCATCCAATGTGGCGCGTTGTCACGGTTTATATCCGACGTGACGGGACTGTGCCTAGAGATGTGCCCTACGAAAATATATCATAGCGCTTAGGCAGATTGGTCAAGCCAGTTGGCAACGCTGTGCGGAGGATCAGGAAAAGGTTGGCTTATATCCTTGGGTAAATAAGCCCATAAAAGTGGCAATCACTATACCATTGGCGTCAATCAGCAAAAGCTGTGCGCAATAAACACCCATCGGGTAACTTTTATATCAAGAGAGAGGTTTAGAAATGTACGAAGACAAAACATTAGTATGCAAGGAATGTGGCGCGGAGTTCATATTCACAAGCGGTGAGCAGGAGTTTTACGCCGAGCGTGGCTTCCAGAATGAGCCACAGCGGTGCAAAGCGTGCCGCGACAACAGAAAGGCTGCCGCCCGCGGTCCGAGGGAGTACTTTACAGCCATTTGCGCTGAGTGCGGAAATGAAGCGAAGATTCCATTCGAGCCAAAGACCGACAGGCCGGTTTATTGCAGCGACTGCTTCGCGAAAACGAGGTAGCGTGATAGCGAGCTAAACAGGAGGTTCATTTGAATGGCTCAAATCACAAAGGACACGCGCATTTCTGATATATTAAGCATCGCGCCGGACTCCGTGCCGTTGTTTCAATCTATTGGGATGCACTGTCTTGGATGTGTCATGGCAAGCGGCGAGACCCTTGAACAAGCATGTAGGGTTCACGGCGTCGACGTCGACAAATTCCTGTCGGACCTGACGGAGTTTGTGGAGTAGGCTGTAGAAAAAAGGCAGTAACATAGACGGGGCGTATAGTATGCGGCCCGTCTTTGTTTTTGGAGGCGTTCATGGGCTGTATTCTTAAGCTGCCGGAAAGGCTGATGGCTGCAGTGAATTTTATTGAGCAGGGCGCGTATGTAGCCGACATCGGAACCGACCACGGCTACCTCCCCGTTTACCTCGCCCTTCATGGATCGGCGCGCGGGATTATCGCGTCTGATATAAGCGAGGGGTCGCTTAAAACCGCACGGCAGTCCGCCGCAAAGTATGGCGTGGCGGAAAAGATCACGTTCATATCCGCTGCCGGGCTTGACGGCATTGAAAAAACGGACGCGGACACTGTTGTAGTAACCGGGTTGGGCGGGGAAACGATCGCGAGCATTCTGGGAGACTCGCCATGGATTAAGCGCCGCAATGCTAGGCTGATATTGCAACCGCAATCAAAAATCGGCGAACTGTGCGATTTCCTGCGCACAAACGGTTATCGGGCGCTTGACGCTAGGCTCGCCTACGATAACGGCAGGTTCTACGTCATATTGCTCGTTGTTTACGGTAAAACAGAGAGTGAACCAGATCGCAAATCTGAACCGGAACCTGAAATTGAAATCCTCTCGCTTCTTATGCATAAACGTGACCCCATGTTCACTAGTTTCCTGGATACACTTATCGCCAAGAAACGCCGGGTTTTGGAAAATATAGAAAAAGCCAATGTGCCGACGCCTGATAATATCAGACATAAATTAGCCGAATATATTGAATTGAAAGAGGAGTATAAAAATGACTACTGTAAATGATGTTAAGGATTATTTATTCTCAATTGCCTCGCTGGAAATGAAAGCGGGATTTGATAATGTTGGATTCCTTGTAGGGCGAGGGGGCGCCAGCATCGCAAAAATACTTGTAAGCCTCGATATAACGAACGAAGTCATATCTGAAGCTATGGATATCGGCGCGAGTTTGATTGTATCTCACCATCCGATGTTCTTTTCTCTGAACAGTGTTACGGACGCGGATATTACTGGAAATCAGATTGTGAGTATGTTATCAGGCGGCCTTTCAGCAATTTGCATGCACACCAACCTAGACGCCGCCCGGGATGGGGTAAACGATACGTTGGCCGTTAAGATTGGGATCGCCAGCAAGGATGAGGAGGTGGAGCTGTTATCTGAAGACGGCCGATTATCGACGGGGGAAGTGTTTTCATACGGCAGGGTCGGTCATTTGAAACACCCGCATAGCATGGTTGAATACCTAGAAATCCTGAAAACCGCGCTCAACGCAAACGGGTTGCGGTATCATGACGCCGGTCGTGAGGTTTACAAAGTAGCGATCGTCGGCGGTTCCGGCGGGGATATGATAGCACACGCGGTAACCAAGGGTTGCGACACTTTTATAACAGCCGATATCAAGTATCACGTTTTCCTGCAGGCAAAGGAATACGGCATAAATCTTATAGACGGCGACCATTTTTGCACAGAAAACGTAGTGATCGACGTCCTTGCAGACAAGCTTGGTGCCGCGTTCCCCGACACGGAGGTCGCTATTTCCAGGAGGCACGCTCAAACAGCGATGTTCTATACATAGACGCGGCACAAAAGAATTATTTAACAAAAAGCAAGAAAACTCGCATTCTAATCAGGGCAATCGCTTGTGAAAACGATCGCCCTGAGGATATTAATTCCACATAGGACAGTTCAAATAACAGGTAATGGTCACGTTACGTTACTCACTGCATGGATTCAACGATCATTTCTATATCATCCCTGCCGAGGAACGCGAACGCCGCATGATATATAGCTTTGCCACTGCCGGTATATTTTTTGTAATATCCCCGGCTTTTGATTTGTGTCAAGCCCTCTTCCAAAGCCTCTTTAAAGAGCTTCTGCTTGTCTTCCAAGCTTGCGCTAGGCAGGCAATTTCTGTATTTGAACTCCATGATGTAAACCTTGTCGTCAAGCTCGAGTACGGCGTCGAC
>WRNV01000070.1 GCA_009776445.1 Oscillospiraceae bacterium
TACCAATCCTTCACGAGATTGCGGGTCAAGCCCGCAATGACGGGAGTGTAGAGTATTCAGTTGGCGTCAAGTGCATACCTAGGTCGTGTAATTCTTGGTCTNAAAATACACTTTTAACNCATATAACCATNCTCTATGATATTACTGAAGAAATATAATGGAAAACTCACGTTATCAAGTTAATTCTACTGCAATTGCGGGTAGAAATTAAGCATTAAGTGGATAAAAATAATACATTAGAAGGTTAGTAAAGTGCAAAGAATTAGATCAAAAAAAGGAGGATAAGCTTATGGTATGCAAACAAAAGAGACTTATTTCAGCCCTGCTTGCTCTGATTATGGCTTTGAGCCTGCTTACGGCTATGCCAATCACTGCACAGGCGGCAAGCGCATTCGATTTTATCCGTGACGGCAACGGCAATCGGATCGGCATTAACTCCATCGTTATTAACGGCGTCACATACTACGACATCTACGCCGGGGACGCAGTTAAAGGCAAACAGAATTCGGGAAACAACCTCATGTTTTTTAGGGACGCTTTATTGAGTAAAGACAACACCGCCGGCAACGCTTCAGCCCTCGATTATTGGTCGCAACTGGCGTATCTTGTTTTTTCTGATAACAGCTACGTAACCTCGCACATCAACGCAAGCGGCGGATTTGACGAGAACATGGGCAAAAGGCCCAACCAAGCCGGCTATATGGACCTGGTCAATGATCTGCAGCGAACGTCATCGGGTAGATCGGGCAGCGTCAAAAACGACACCACAAGTTGGACGAGCCTGTCATACGCCACATCGCTACAAGATGTGCGGGGCAGGATGGCGCAGACGATCGCCGATTGCATCGATCGCAAGACCACTGCCGACAATGTGCTGAGCAGTACGGGAGACTCAACCTATCCAGCGCTCGGAATGATGGATGAGGACACAAAAGGCGACGTGTTTTATTCCATCGTAACCGGCGTTGACCGGGTGGGCGCGACTTATCAGTATTACTACAATTCCTATGGCATCGCTTTCTATGATTTTCAGATATCAGTCATCGCGGACGCCGGGCTTGAATACATCACGGCGGCAGAAGGATTCGACTCCGTTCAAGCGGCGGCGGGCGCTCTCGTCCCCGGCGTCACATACGAACAACTCGGCAGCTCAAATCCCATGATCAGCTATTACACAAACTCTGCGGGCGTACCGGCGGACGTGTCGATGGAGTTTAAGCAGGAAAACACGACCACGGTGTCCAACAGCATGACGACGACAGAGAGCTATTCATTCAGAGAGATGATCGGCTCGGAAACTAAATTTAAGGCGGGATTTCCTCTGATCGGGGAAGCGGAACAAACCATCAAACTGGAATTTTCCGCAGAGCAAGCATTTTCCACAGCGTGGACTGAAGAGAAAAGCGTTTCAAACACGACTTCCAACACCGTCGCCACAACGTTAACTCTACCGGCGCATTCCGTTATAGGGATTGAGTCGTCAGACGGCACAGTCAAAGTTACGCTGGACTATGACTGCCCGATCGCTATCAGCTATAAAGTCGCGATCTTCTCGCTGGCCGGGTGCTGCTATGACGACGGCGCGGCAACAAAATCCTTCTCTACCGCCGGATATGTGCAGTCGCACTTCTGCTCCATACTGGGCGACGCAACCGGGGACGCGCGGTCTGACTTATATAACCGCGTATTCAAGAACAAGGAAATGTCAAGTTATGATGAGGCGCTTGGTACGACGATCGGCTGGAGGAAACGGCGTTCCAGCGGGTTTAACCCGGATATGGCTACATCCATAAACTGGCCGGTACTCCTCGGAGAGGTGGAAGAAGCAAAGTCGGACGTAGGCTTTACAATAGAATACTATGAAGTGAAACAAGTGGCTGATGATCCCGAAGGCGAACCCGCATATACATTGGTGTCTAGTACGCCGTTTCTCACCGTCTCGGACACCGGCGTCGCGAAGTATGAGAAACCGATAACCGCGACGACGCCTCTTGCTTTTTCCGGTTTTGACATAGACCTGATAACTGACAGCGTGTACGTAACCGACGCACGGGACGCGGACGGTTATTATACGGATCCGCTGGACAATGCGTTTGCCAGCGGTCAGACGAAACTTCTGTATCTCTCGCCTAACCCTGACGACAACGTCGTGTGCTTTTATTATGAAGCGCCGCCGGGAGAGTCTCCGCTGACCGGATCGCCCACCGGCGGATCTTATACTGCAGATTCACCGACGCCCGCGCAGCCCACTGACAAGAAAGCGACCAGCGTATGGGCGAATGTTGTTGACACAAGCGACTTGGCAAATTGGCTGTGCATGCATCAGCCTATGTCTGCAACAGGCGGTACGATGTCGTTTACTTCAAACAGCATGAACGCCAACATCAATGATATCGTCGCGCTATATCCGCTGACGCAAGTTAAGCTCACGGATGGAAAGGCGCAATACAATATGATCGAGGGCGATAACCTCGATCTCGACGATTTAGCGGTGCAGGGGTATAACNGGGCGAACGTTCCGTANTATGGGTTTGATCAGGATTACGGACACTGGATTTTGACAGACGCGGACGGCGTTGCGCTCAGTAGTTCATCAATTGCATCACTGACGGAGACAGATCAGCTGACAGGCAAGACCTATTTGGTCGCGGGCGGTGTCGAAGGCACGGTATATCTCAAGTATGTGATCAATGACAAGACGTATCAGTCACACACAAGCGTTGAATATGCCAGCGACACAGACCCCAGTTTTAGTGCCGCGTACGTCCGGATCAATACGACGGTTAAGCCATTTACAGGAAGGATCGAAGCTAAAGGATCTCTGATCGGATACGAAGGCGAGTCGGTACAGCTCAACGCAAGCCCGTCGCTCGAAGCGCACGTATTTGATGAGACAGACATGGAAATAGACGCCGCGATCGCATGGGAAAAGCAGTATTTGAACGGTCTGACGATTACAGGCGGTACGCTCACATTTGATTCGCGAGGCGACTATAAAATCCGAGCGACATACCAAAAAAAGTGGTCCGAATGGGTGGATGTCAAGGTGCTTGAAGCGCGGAAACTGGATTTAATTACGATTTCTAAAGACAACACTAATCTTTTGGACGATTATATCCTGCATGACGGTCTCGATCAATTTGACTTGAACCTGCTCGACGTCTACGCGGAAAACCAGTACGGAACCGCTTGGACAGACTTCTCAGGTTTGACCTGGCGCTGCGATAAAGGGACGATCAATGCAAGCGGTATTCTGACGGTCAACGAAGCGGGGCTGCACACGATTTGGGCGGAATGTGGCGGCGAAAAATCAAACGAACTGACGCTGAATGTTCTCCCCGCCCGCAGCGTAACAAGTATCGTGATATCCGGCGCCATTCCTCTACTTGACATTAATAATCTCGGCTCCGGTCATTCATTTGATCTAAACGGGCTGACCGTCGAGGCGCTGGATCAACACGGCGATCCGATCTCCTTGAGCGCCCCCATTTGGGAGATCGTGGCAGGCGACGAATACGCGTCACTGACCGGCAGCATTATCGAGGGATGGATACAAGGCAGCGGCGAGGTTCGACTCACCGACGGGAACGCAGTATCAAACACGCTTCCATTTTATGTGGGTTCACTGCCATATGTGAACGAGCTGTATTATATTGACGGCGCAGAATATGTAATAGAAGGCGCGGACTATGATTTGACCAACGTTATACTAGCAGCCAGGGATCAGTGGGGCAATCCGTATTCTCTGACGACGGATCAGATGTCTAGCCTCATCTGGACAGTTTCGGCTGAGGGTGGAACGGTGGCAAACGCCGACATAACGCTGACGGGTTCGACTGTCAAGGTCGAGACTGGCGCGGTGGAATACGCGGGTACGGGTACTGCCCTCCTGACTGCCAAACTACCCGACAGGGGAGACGGGAACCCTTCAGAGGCGTTTTATGTAACATTGAAAGTCCGGCAGGCGCCGGTTTGTGTGGAAATCACGATTGGATTGGCTGATGAAAGCGCTGTACTTCTTGAGAAGCAAAATAGCCTTGTCTCTGATTATTTCACCGTTTCGGCGCTTGATCAGTATGGCGAGGACTATCCCATCAACACCGACGATGTGGATTGGGACTGTGACAATATAGACGCGTTTTCGTTTTCCAAAATAAACGGTCAACTCACCATCACCGCAGACAAGGAGAATGAGAGCGCGGGTATACAAGCGTCCCTCGACGTTGAAAAATACGGCTGTGATCCGGATAATTATGCATTAATAACGCAAGATACAGTTAAATCAAACACCATCCAGATGAGTATTCCGGCACCTCGCCGCGTGACGTCCATAATTGTCACAGGAGCGCCGGCTGTAGTCGCCTTTGGCAGCAAGTTAAACGTCAACACCCTGATTCCATCCGTCTATGACCAATTGGGCGTCGCGTTCTCAAGTGCTGAATTAACCAACTATCCGGCAAAAATAAACTACAGCATAGATGCCGATATCACGGGGACGACGTTTAACGCTGTTTCGGGCGTGATAAGCTTTGGAAACACCAGCGGAACCGTGATCTTAACCGCGATGGTGGTAAACACCAGCAGCAACAAACTTGCGGAAACGGCCATCAATATAAAAGTAGAGCCAACTGCTCCCACTCCCACTCCCACTCCCACCCCTAACCCTAGGCCCAACCCCAACCCTAGCTCCACGCAATACACCGTGACATTTGATTCAAAAGGCGGAAGCGAGGTAAGCAGACAGTCTATCTCCTCAGGAGGGAAGGTCACAGAACCCGAAGATCCCATCAAAGAAGGCTTTGATTTCGCTGGCTGGCATTCGGATGAAGCGATGACGACGCTGTATGACTTTGATAAGGCAGTAACGGGCAATATTACCCTCTATGCTATGTGGATGGCAAGCGATGATGTTCCGTTGACATGGGGCAACCCCTTTATCGACGTGTCTGAGGATGATTGGTTCTACGACGACGTGGGGTATGTCTACATCAACGGGTTGATGAACGGCACAGCGGAGAACCTGTTTAGCCCCAATGCAAATTTGACAAGAGCGATGATCGTAACTATTCTGTACCGTTTGGAGGGAGAACCCTCCATAGACGACGCGCTGCCCGCCATCCCGTTTGACGACCTGGCATCCGGAGCGTATTATATGAACGCGGTGATCTGGGGTGAGCAAAACGGTATCGTCCTCGGTTACGGCAACGGCAATTTTGGCCCAAATGATCCCATCACGCGTGAGCAGCTTGCGGCTATCCTCTTGCGTTATATGAACTTTAAGGAAATCTACTTGGCCGTGACGGCACAGTGGATAGTTTTCGCCGACGAAGCCGATATTTACAGCTACGCTATGGACGCTATCCAAATGTTTTACAAGATCGGGGTAATCAACGGCACAGGCGAAAACGCAAACGGACAGGCCGTCATCAATCCAAAAGGCAACGCGACAAGAGCGCAAGCAGCAGCTATGTTCCATCGGTTCATGTTGGCGATAGAGTAACATGTATAGCAGACGGAAATGGTGAAATGGTGATTTGCTTGCTTATGGCGTTGATCGTAGCGGTCAGCCTGGCGTCGCGGTCGCTGGTTGTCCACAATACTAAATAATATTTGGCAAGACGCGCATACCGATAACAGTTTTGGAATTACGTCATTATGACGTAATTCCAAAACTGTGCTAAAAACATGAAAAAACTAAATCGCTGTGAGTTATTTATAAACTTTACCTTATAGAATGGACAGCAACGGTTTTCAAAACCCTTTTTTCGGACAGACAGTGTTTATTATAAGGATACCGGAACAATGGGAATATTGACGATATGATAGTACGCATTTGCCGCTCAAATACTCTTCAAGTTCTGAGAACACAAAGTAAAACTCATTTTCATCCCATTCATCAGCATAAACTATTTTACAGTGTGCTAAATCGTTCCTGGTTTGAAAACTGATGTCACCTATTATTATAGTCCCATTTTCCTTTAGGTATCCAAAAAGCGATTGAATGAATCCAGTTTTTTTTGTATCATCCAAATGATGTAGCGCGTAAGTGCTGATGATGAAATCGAACTTTTCATTATTTAATTCGCTTGGCAAGCCTTGAGTAAAGTCATATTGATAGAGTAAAGAATCAGGCATCTTGGCTCTTGCCTGATTGAGCATTTCACCTGAAAAATCTACACCTATAACATTGTTGCCAGCTTCATGTAATTTATAAGCAAGAGTTCCAGTGCCAACTCCAATATCTAGAACTCTCACTGGGCACTTTTNCATAACCATACTGTACACATCGTTCATTAGCTNCTTGTACCCTGCAAATGGGTATTTGTCATTTGTGTCTGAAATTTCGACTGATTTATCATAATCGTCAGCCCACAAATCGAATCCATTGCTATCTAACATAAATACTCAACCCCGGCCTGAAATCATTGTAACTCAAAATCTGTGAAATCATCCTTATCAAATACGCACCAGACAGCATTATAGCCGTCTTTCCGCCGCCAGGCTTTGATGGTGTACTCGACAATCTGCATTGGACTCTTCGCTGCAACGGCTGTAATAACTCTGATATTTCCCAGCGAGGGACGAAAGACTCGCTTGAAAGCGTCAAAATAGATTTGTTCCGTTTGCCCGCCGCACACAACCAGCACTTCCTCTTTGGCAATGCGGAAAGGCGCTGAGCGACTATACCTGCTTTCACTCATGGTTAACGCCTGCTTTCAAGTCAGGAATGGCTCCGTATACGCCAAGCAGATACCGCTTGAGTATATCGCTGTTTTTGCGGACATCCTTGAAATCGCTCAGAGCGTACAGGCTGCTGACGCCGTGCACGTCCTTTTCTGCAAACCAGATCTGGTCGCGGCGGATGTCCTCATCAAGCAACAGGACATCGTGAGTGGTACAGATGAGTTGGGCGTGGTTAGGGTTATGCTCAATGGAGTTAATGAGTGCGAACAGGTGTCGTACCAGTGCAGGATGCAGGTGTAGATCCATTTCGTCAATTACAATGACGGTTGATTTTTCAATGATCTTTGAAAATGCGTCTGACAAATCATACATGCGCTTGGTGCCTTCAGAAGCATAATCGGCAAAAGGCACTTCAACCGTCTGATACGCATTCCATTCCTTGCTGTATAACTTATGCGAGCTGACCAGATTCCTGCCGGGACGTAACTTCATTCCCTGTATGTTGTTGTCTGCTTTGTGCACAAAGGCTTGCGCAAAATCGCTTATCGTCTTTGACTCGCCATCACCTTTACCATTTAAGCCGAAAATGATCAGCCCATCGGCAATCCAGTTCACAATTTTAATTGCCAGGGCATTGTTTGTATACGCTGCCCATGCCAAAAACAGCACATCGCCACGCACATTCTTTTTTAACGACTCCACATCGGCCATATCAGCCATCAGCTTGATGCTCTCGAACTCCGGTGCCGTCCGTTCAAACACCAAGGTTCGGCGCTGTGCTTTTTTATACAGATATTCCCTGTTAATATTACCACCAAGAATGTTGAATCCGTAGTCATATATCACATGATCAAGCAGAAACGATATTTCGAATTTGGTAGGGAGCATTTTAGTATCCGCTCTGAAGGTAAAAGGCTGGCATGTCTTAATATGCTCAGTCTGCACGTCAATGGAGGACACGATCATCTTTTTCATATAATATAGAGCATGGATCAGGTTGGACTTACCGCTGGCGTTCGCGCCATATATGAGAACGCTCTTTAACAAATCTTCATGGTCGGCGGCAATCAGGTTAAACGCCCGGTGTTCTTTATCGCTTGTAGCTACCATGCTAAGAGTAGTCTCGCCAAGAAATGATCTAAAGTTTTCCACTGTAAATCCGATCAACATATATAAATCACCTCGCTCCTATTGTACAGCTTGCACGCGATATTTGCAACAGAATCGCAAAAATAGCAAATAAGAATTCATAAGAACATCCCTGCATCAGTCTGTTACCGTCACCAACACAGATTCGTCGAGTGATCTGTGGCATATAGGTAAAATGTTCCTGCATAGTCGCCTCTGGGAATAGAGACAGTGATTCTTTCGCTGTTGGTATAAAATTGATAGTCTGTGATGATTGCGTCGTCTTCTATTGTGAATTGCATGACCCGCATGAAAGCCGCGTTGCCTTCAGCCGCTACATTATTGTACTACCGTGGTATAGTTTGGATTGTCTGCGATTTGTTGACTGTAATAGTATAATTTTGATTCTAATGGTACGTAAAACGTAGAATCTGTCTGAAATGCGGACAGCTTGGTTTTTGCTGAAATACCTTATTTCGATGTCACCTAACACACATTTTTTGTGTCTATATAAATGACGGTCGTCAAACAGAAACTGAGGCAGGTGATTAACAGAGTGATAGACGTACTTCTATTGCGCGGGATTCGTATAGGACATGAAAGCGCTTTGGCGCAAACTATCGACAAATATACAAACTATGTCTGCACGATAATCCGTAATACAGCGGGTGCGGCACTTAGGCACGAGGACATTGAGGAAGTCGCGTCTGATGTGTTCCTTGCCCTTTGGAACAACGCGGATAAAGCTGATAAGTTGAAGCAGTACATTGCGGCGATTGCTCGCAATAAGGCTAAGAATAAGCTCCGCGAAGCTGCCGAGAGCCTACCGCTTAACGAGAATATGCTTGCTGATGATGGAGTTACAATGGAGGACAGGTTAATCTCAGACAGCGAACGGCAACTACTGAAATCCACAGTCCTTGCAATGGAAGAAACAGACCGCGATATTTTCCTGCGGTACTATTATGGAGGGCAAACCGTTTCTGAAATAGCCCTCAGGATAGGCATGAGGGAAGCAACCATCAAGCAACGCCTTGTGCGTGGTAGAAACAAATTAAGACAAATTATCAATATGGAGGTTGTTGGATTATGAATAACATAACAATCGGTTCACGGGAAATTTGGTCATCCGATAGGGTGAAGGAACTTACAATGAGCACAATTGCGTTGCAAAACGCCACGCACGAAATGCCTCAAAAACTACAGAAGCGGCCTGTTTTCAAAACAGCAGTATCACTTGCGTCAGTAGCGGCGGTGATATGCCTGATGGTGCTTGGCGGTACACTTCTGTTCCCACGAGACGACAATGTGTTTGAACTAAAAGCCTATGCCTTGGAACAACAGGCTGATGGTTCTCTAGAGCGGCGCGAGGTTGACTTAGTAAATGAAACATACGGCTGGAGCTTCAATGAAGACGGTGAAAATGTGTATATAAACATTTGGCTCAAATGCGAGGGCGAAAACATTGAGAGCGTGGATTTCTACGTAGATGAGGGGTTTTTCGCAAAGCAATACATTATTCGGGAAAATGGGCAAATCGTCAGAGATGGCGTTCCCATGGCGGGAAGCGGTTATACCATTATGCGATATGGCGATGATTATGTGAATGTTGGTAATCACTTTACACTCCATGCGGACGAAATGACAGAAGATTTGCTTGTATTTTGGGGCAGGGAAAGCAGACGTGTTGGAAACGATTTGGATTTACCTTCACAACTGATTATCCGCGCAGTCGCCACTTTTAGCGATGGAAAAACGCACGAGGAAGTTTTAGCGCTTGACCTTTCTATGGAGAAAATGCAAGGTATTGGCGCTGTTAAGTTGACGGATGATGAAATTGCACAAAACCGGGCAGATTCCTTGAGGTATGATGCGTTCATACATAGCATACCACTGGATCAATGTGAGGTCGTGCCTGGCAGCGAGCGGACACTCACCTATGGCGACACGTTCGAATATGAAATCATTAGCTCATCCAATATTTCAGGGGCTATTCCGGGAATCGCCATGTTTCCAATATCGGAAGAATCTATGAATCCAGCTAATGACGAGAGTCTAAAGCAAGCAGGTTATAAAGGGTTATTTGACGAAAACGGCATCGCGAGATTTGGCTCAAGCGCAAACCTGTTTAATTTGTGGGACGAATACGACGGAAGCGATGGATACATAGCGGTGTTAGAAACCAATGGCGACGGCACGTTTACCGGCAAGACATATATCGTGCCGGGATGGATGATTTTGGAATACATGGAATAGTGTTAGCGTAATGAACCTCAGAAGGATTCATCTTGCTTTGGGGCGGCAAATAGCCGCCCCTTGACAATGCTCATCGTTTGTCGAACGACAACTTGAAATTCATAAACCGTCCCCATGTTCAAAACGAATCCATAGCTGTCTAACATAAATACTTATCCCTTTTCTTTTTCGCAATCACTCTATCATCATGTATCGAGCTGACAATCGTTTTTGATTCACCCTGCATGTGTTATTTCATCGAAAACACAACACGACTTTAAGTGGTCGTTGACCAGGCCTACCGCCTGCATAAACGAGTAGATTATAGTCGAACCGACAAATTTGAAGCCCATTTTCTTCATATCCTTGCTTATTTTATCAGAGACATCCGTAGTCAACGGCATATCCTCGAATCTCTCCCAATGACCTACGATTGGTTTGTGATTCACATAGCTCCATATAAAATCGTCGAAGCTGCCATACTTCTCAATAATCTGCAAAACCAGCTTTGCATTGATGATTGCCGCGTTGATCTTCAAGCGGTTTCTGATGATACCTGCGTTCGCCATGAGGGCTTCAACTTTTGAATCGCCATAAGCGGCGACCTTGTGTGGGTTAAAGCCATCAAACGCCTTTCTGTACGCTTCCCGCTTTTTCAGGACGGTAATCCACGAAAGACCTGCCTGAGCCCCTTCCAATATGAGCATTTCAAAAAGCCGGTTGTCGTCGTGGACAGGACGCCCCCATTCGTTATCGTGATAATCTATGTATATTTCTGTGTCGCCAAAACATCTGGTTTTCTCGTCCATTCGTGTTTTCCTCCTCAATGATTTCAAATAAGTATATCATTTTAATACAATTGTTGCTAAACAAAATTTGATATATCTTCAGTTTTGTAAAAAATAATGCCATATTTTTTAATGCTGCTGTTCAGACAGCATCCAAAAACACAGGACATACAGCCAACGCACTAGTACATTGGTGAAAACCTGTAATATTAGCCAAAACTTATGTGCGAAGCCTGTAATTGCGAGTTTTTGGATACACCTGAACAGTTGATGATGCTTATAAAACGTCCGAAATTGTGCAGATTATGAGTTGACTCATATCCGAAAACGTGTTAATCTCATTTTACGAGGTGAGACAGATGGAAAGAAGCGCAATGCGGGATTTGTTAAATTGGAAAAATGACAATAATAAAAAACCTTTAATTATAAAAGGAGCGCGACAGGTTGGAAAGACATGGCTCATGAAAGAGTTTGGAAGAAAGTATTATAAGGATATTATTTATATAAATTTTGATGAAAAGACAGGAGAAAGTAGAATTTTCGATTCAACTAAAAGCGCACAGACTATAATTGACCAATTAGAAATAGTAAGAAGTAAAAAGATAGAACCGCAAAGCACGTTAATCATTTTTGACGAAATACAGGAATCGCCCAATGCGCTTGGCAGCTTGAAATACTTCTGCGAAAACACTCCAGAGTATCATGTAATCACAGCAGGAAGTTTGCTTGGGACATATTTGTCAAAGCCAGCATCATATCCAGTTGGTAAAGTTAATTTGCTGGATGTATACCCGCTTTCTTTCAGCGAATTTCTAAAAGACCGGCATCCGGGGCTAAGTGAGTATTATAATAGCGTTACATGTGAAAAAGACTATGTGGAATCTTTCCATAGCAATATGTTAAGTGTTTTTCGTGAGTACCTGATTGTCGGCGGTATGCCTGAATGTGCAGAGAGTTGGCTGAAAAAGAGAGATCCTGAAGATATACCAGTGAAGCAAAATGAAATTGTTTCTATTTATGAAAATGATTTTACAAAACATAACGGTGCGGTTAATGCAGCGCGAATTTTACAGGTTTTTCATAGCATTCCGGCGCAGCTTGCAAAAGAGAACAATGAGAAATTCGTATATGGCGCGGTAAGAAATGGTGGAAGGGCAAGAGATTTTGAAGATGCGATACAGTGGCTGACTGCCGCAGGAATCGTAAATCAGATTTTTAACATATCAAGCTCTCAAATACCTTTGAAACCTTATGAAATATTAACTAATTTTAAACTTTTTCTTTTTGATACAGGGCTGTTGAAATATGTTTCAAACATACCGAACAGTCATATTATTTTAGATGAAGATTTTCCGTTTAAAGGGCAATTATGTGAGAACTATGTTTTGCAGCAGTTGATTCCTCAAATGCAGTTTCCACCCAATTTTTATGCAAGAAGCAATGAATTTGAAATTGATTTTCTTATTCAAAAGGAAAACCAAATAATACCAGTTGAAGTAAAATCGGGAAAAGGGAAAAAAGCAACAAGTTTTAAACGGTACATTGAAACACATAATCCGGAAACTGCAATTCGTTTCAGTTCTAACGGATATATGAAAAATGGTAGCATTACGAGTATCCCTTTATATTTTGCAAGCAAAGCTTTAGAATTAATTTAGTTCTCACAAAACACTTAGTTCATATGCACGCAATTTACGCAACGAGTTGAAAACAAGCCGTAAAATATACTTTACCGATAATGGAATCCGCAACGCGCTTATCGCTGACTTCCAGCCGGTCGAATTGCGCGATGACGTAGGAAAGCTGTGGGAAAATTTCCTTGTCAGTGAACACATTAAGCGCAATAAATACGCCGATATTTATGCCAATGTGTGGTTTTGACGTACGCAGGCACAACAAGAAATTGACTACATTGAGGAACAAGACGGACATTTGTCAGCAAAAGCGAAACAGCTACGAGCGTTTCAGACAGCTTATCCCGAAAGCTCGTTTGCTGTTATTCATAAGAATAACATTGTGGATTATTTGCACTGATGTTTTCTGTGAATGTGAAGAACATCTCTGCATCAATCTGTTACCGTCACCAACACAGATTCGTCAAGCCCATTTGCTCTAAGGAAATAGTTTCTTGCGCTTGTCAGATTTGAAAATGTCTTTGTATGATTTGAGCGATTTAGCTCGAACGTCATTATGAAATCTTCCGGATGATCTGTGGCATATAGGTAAAGTGTCCCTGCGTAGTCGCCTCTGGGAATAGAGACAGTGATTCTTTCGCTGTTGGTATAAAGCTGATAATCAGGCAAATCACTTACGCCAACCACAAGACTATCCCTCGTCAGATTCACATAGATTTTCCCATTCATCAGGTCAACACTGCTCGTCGCGCCACCAATGCCATAATCAGTCCTGTCAATGCCCGATGGCGACGGAACCCACCATAAATCATCAATCAGCGCCGCGCCTTGTCCATCAGCGGTCACTGTATATATTTTTTCCTCGTTGCTCAAAAAATATGGGAAAGGATCCCCGTCAATACGAGAATGGTCAAACTGAACAAGGTATTTATATGTCATGGTTGAGATAACCCTGTTTGATGCAGATGAAAACCTGCCACGGGTACTGTCATGCGTGACGGTGAAAACATTGCCGTCATATTGATAGTCTGTGATGATTGCGTCGCCTTCTATCGTGTATTGCATGACCCGCATGAAAGCCGCGCCACCTCCAGCCGCTACATCATCAAAGAATCTGTCGACCTGCTGCTGATTATATATATCCAAGCCGTGGACATTCACATACACGCCGTCAGCGATGGCTTGCTGCTTGGTGTAATCGGTAGGCAGGTCAGAGAGAGGACGCCAGGAGGACATCAAAGGCTCATATGTTGACGGCGTTGTCGATTGCACTGCATCTCCCGGTATTTCGGCTAACGTAAACCCTGTTGCGGTGTCATAGTTGTAAACAGTCCCATACCTTTTGCCGACCGCGATAAATGAACCGTCGTCTGCGATAAACAGATGACATGTTTCCGGGATGGCGTCTAAAGCCTCGAACAGCTTCTGTTTCTCCGGGTCTGTGCTGTTATTGGGGAACTCGTCAGCAAATTCCCACCAATCTAAATCAATGATTGTCAGGTGTTTGCCAGTATACCCTTGCGCGATAGCAAGGGCTTCTATATCGGTCAGAGCCGGGTTTGAGGGGTGTGTCCTGATAAACTCGTCAACATCGCTATATCGAATGTCAATGCCGCTGCCTCCGCTGTCCCATATTCGTTCTAATGAAACGCTTCCAATACCATCGTCCGGGTTAAGCGTGTCCTTAAAGTTCACAACCAAGCGATAACCGCCCTCAACTCCATAAACAGTGGGATTGTGGCCTCCAAGTTGAGAGCTAAGACTTAGCATCTGAAACGGAAAGTCCGAATACTGCAAAGCGTCGCCTTTAGCGGCAAGCTCGCGTAATTCATCGAGCGTTATCTGACCAAACCCCATCGTTGCCGCAACATATATCGTCGCCGGATTCATAAATGTCATCCTGTCCTGCACAATAATGAATTCATCGATAGGATAACCCTCGCGCTCAAATATTCTGTACTCGTTTTTTTGCCCTTCCCGTACTGTCCCGCTAAAATCGCAGACAGCGAATCCGACCTCACTCAGCCCTCGTGTACTGCCCACACTTTGGAGCAGCCCATCAACTATGTATGGTGAGTAATGTATATCTCCGTATTTGAATTCTATGCAATAGCTATCTTCCGTCACATCGCTGTAAATAGCTTCAAACTCAATGAGTTCCCGACTGTCCTGATTCGAAGCCCGTCCGGCGCCGAGCGCACAAGCGGTCAGGGTCGCAGCAACAATCAGTGCCGCTGATAGAATAACCGCCGAGCGTGTATGCTTCTTGCTTTTCATAATCGCGCCAAGCCTTTCTTTGAGGGCTTTCTTTTCCTCGCACATAGTAGTGGAAAGTACAGCATGGGGCATTTTTGCGTCTGCGGCGACATATAGCAGCGTGTCGCCGTATATCTGCTTACCCGTGTTGTCGAGGCCCAGTATTACAGCTTCATCACAGGCTAATTCACAGGCATGGTCTATTTCGCGTCGCACAAGCCATATTATCGGATTAAACCAGTGTACGGCGCAAGCAAGAACGGACAGCCACTTAATGAAGACATCTTTTCTTTTGTGATGCGTAAGCTCATGGCGCAGGACGGAATGTAGCTGCTCGTCCGTGTAATCGCGGTCGGGCAGAATAATCATCGGGTGCAGTACACCGATCAACATGGGCGTTATCGCAAGCGGGTTGCGATACAGGCGTGGTACGCGGCGATTCCCGCAGAGCCGAACAAGCATAGAGGTTTCTTCCGCGTTAGCATCCTTGTTTCGGCGGCAGTGCAGATTTATAAAAACCGAATAGCTTACGATGAAATACAGCAATGCTATTGCTGCGCCAAATGGATAGATTAACATAAAAATATCAATAACTGTGGCGGCAGGGCTTGTCTCTTGATTTACTTTATGTATATTGTGATTGTTGCTTTCCGGCTGTCCCTGTGCCTCTGGGAGAGCCGCGATGCGCTCACTGCTCTCCAATGAAGATACAACATATCGGTCAACCACGCTTAGGGGCGAAACCAGGATAGGAGAACTAGAGTTTGCTGAAGGCAGCGCAACAAGCCTCGAAACAGGGATTAGCAACGCAGCTACTACAACGAGCCACAGATAGTATTGCGCCGACTTTGGTAGGCGGTTTCTGACAAGCGGTTTCAGAATGAACAATAAGGCTGTCAGTGCGCTGCCTGATATGGACATCACTATTATTGCACGGATAATGCTGCTCATTTCCCATCACCACCCATCTTGAAATAGTCCCTCAGTTCTTCGATGTCGCTGTCGGACAAACTACCGTTGCGAACCATAGCCATCGCTAGGGTTTTTGCGCTCCCAAACCGTTCAAGCACCGCTTTTCCCTCGGCGAGTGTGTATTCGTCTTCACTGATTAGCGGGACGTATCGCGCTACGCCATAGCGATCCAACGGTTCGATGAACCCCTTGTCGCGCATACGTGTTACGACGGTCTGTGTCGTTGATTTGTTCCACCCTCGACGCTGCTCAAGTTCGTCACGGAACTCCGATACTTTCAGTGGGCGCTTCTCACGCCACAATATCCGCATGACTTCCAGTTCGCTGTCAGCAAGCCTGATGTCCATAAGCAATACCTCCATTCTTCGCTACTGATATAATATATACTACATCAGTAAATTTA
>WRNV01000071.1 GCA_009776445.1 Oscillospiraceae bacterium
AGAGTTACGTTTGTTCTTTTATGTATTATGGTAAGCTTATGCGCGTGTTCTCCAGTTGGGTTATCTCCAGTTGGTTTATCAAATGAAGGAGAGGATGCAATACTAATAATGTTGCAACAAGATGAACATTATTCAAATAATGTTGTTGAATACCAAGAAGAGAATTTTCGTACAGTACTGCGTGAAAAGCCGGAAATTGTGTTATGTGAGGGGTTTGGTGGAGGGATGATTATGTTCTATTATGAAATTGATTTAGATCATGACGGCAAGAATGATATGGTTTATTGGTATAACTGGGGAAGTGGAGTGGCAGGTTATGCGATTAAGGCAATGTCAGGCGGAGAAGTGCTGGGACAAGAAATAAAATGGACCTATGATAACGCTGCCTTAAGCTATGATGAAGGCAAGCTATTATTGCTTTATCGTGATTTGGGTGATGAGTTAATAATAGGGGAATTATTCATCAATAAAAACGATAACGCAAAAACCTTTGGCATAGATTTTGCCGCAGGGCTTTCAGATGACTTGAAAACAAAGTTTACTCCCCAATAAGCCCCAATTAAAATCGATAGTTGTAAAATATAGTGATTTAAGATAAAAAAGAGGGGACGGTTTAACGCAGGAACCGTCCCCCTTTTACATGAATTATACCTATATATTTCAGAAAAATGCTAGAACGCCAGCCAAACTGTGATATAATGCTTACCGAGGCTAATAGGCCAGTTAATTTTTAAATCAGGAGGAAATGAAACATGAAGACAAAGGGAAGAGGGAAACAAAAAATGAGGGGGAATAGACCTATGACGCGCAGGCTAATATCGCAGGCGCTCATTTTGGTTCTGGCACTAGGCATGATTGTCACGCCGGGCAATATCATGCCGCTGGCTGCGGAAGACACCCTAGCGGGCTTGCCATTGAGCGATGCCATTTTAGACTCGTCGCTGCTTGTTGATATTAGCGCGGCTGAAGACGACACCCCGGACGAACCCACTACGGAAGTCAATATCTTCTCGTTTAACGATTTCCACGGCACGGTAGACAATTCAGCGTCGACTTCAAACCCTGGCGCGCCAAGATTTACCGCAATAGCAAAGACTATCATGGGGGGCGTCCCCAACGCAACGCTTATGGCAGCCGGAGACAACTACCAAGGTTCGGCAATCTCCAATTACTTCTTAGGAGAGCCGGTATCTGAGATGATGAAGTTGCTTGGCGTGAAATACTCCGCTATAGGCAACCATGATTTCGACTGGGGCGCAGACAAACTATTCAAGTTCGCCGCTGACGGCGAGATTGAATTTCTAGCGGCGAATCTCTTCATAAAAGGCACTAATACAAGGCCTGATTTCTGCAAGCCTTATGAAACGATGGTCATCGGCGGTAAACGCATTGGCGTCGTAGGCTGGACGAATACCGGTATCCCAACGCTGGTCAAAGCGGAATACGTCAAGGACTTTGAGTTCCGGAGCAATTCGGGAACCTGGTTTGTTGACGAAGTGCAGCAATGGAAGACTCAAGAAAACTGGGACGCCGTCATCGCCCTTACGCACGCGACGCTGACCGGTTCAAACCTTGCCGGCGTTATCGACGGCATCGTCAACGGACATTCGCACTCCGTATCGACGTCGCCGACTAACGGCGTACCCACAGTAGAAGCGGGGTACAACGGCAGAAACCTTGGCCGTTTGTGCCTGATATTTGACAACATTGCGGGAACGCTTCAGGTCACGTCAAGCACCTACGCCAACTTTACAACTAATACATACCTGCCTGTCGGCACGGTGGACGCGGAAATGCAAGCCATCTACGACGAATACTACAACAAAGCCAAGCCCATATTTGACGAGCAAGTAGGCGTGTTCGGCGTAAACATCGACAACGCCAGCCAGATGCAAGCGTGGGCTAACCAGTTGGTATATGATTTCGTCGCGCGCCAGACTGGCGAGGACGACTATGTGATTATACAGAACTCCGGCGGTTGGAGAAGCGTTGGATATGGCAGGACGCCAGAAGAACCGGTCGATTATTGGTTCCTCAATACGCTGATGCCGTTTGACAACGAGATTTATCTGTTCCAGCTAAAAGGCGAGTACCTGATGAATTTCCTCAACGCAAGACGAGTGACCGGTACAGGAAGCCTTGGCTCGTCGCCAGTCATAACCAACGCCCACAGGGTCGGTAGCGATTGGTATGTCACGTCAACTGGTGAGCAGATAGATCCTGACAAGCTCTACAAAGTCTCCATGAACGACTTTATGTTCACAGGCGGGGATAGCTACGGCGTGGTCGCCAATGAGGTCCAAAGCCCACCGCTTACACAGGATTACGCCATATACGACTACGAGACGCTGATCATGGGCGTGCCGCTACGCGAAGCCATGGCTCAGCAGTTGCGCTTTAGAATGACTCCCGTCGTGAAACCGCCGCAGGAAGGCGACGTAGAGGAACTCACAGTTTTCTTCACAAGCGACCTGCACGGTGCATTCGCCGGCAAAAACTTCGCCACCCAAGCCGCCCATGCGGGTCTGTCAAGGATTGCCGCTCAGTTCACAACCCGGAAAGCCGCGCTTGACGCCGCCGGGAAAGCCTACCTGACAGTCGATGTGGGAGACACGATCCAAGGCGCGGGTACGTCTGGATTTATTGGAAACAACAACTTCACATTCCCGACTATCGCGGGCCTTAATTATCTTGGTTATGACGTGGCTGTCTTAGGCAACCACGAGTTCAACTTCGGCGTTCCCGCCCTGCTCTCGGCTTACAACGGCGCCGCAGGTACGCCAAATGTTGGATTTTTAGGCGCGAAACTTGCCGGGAACGTCTTCCAATACAGCGGGGACGTAAAGCCGCCTTATGTCGGTAACGACGCCGCCATCGGCGCTATCCCCGACGCGGAACGCGACCCGCTCTTACAGGGATTCAAAGCGTACGAGATATTCGAGCGCAATGGACTCAAGGTGGCAATCATCGGCATGACGCACCCCGACGCGGACAAGTGGGACGCCGTCAAACTTGAGGAAGCAAAGGTCTACACCGAGGGTATGGTCGGCGCAGTTAAGCGCGCGATTAAAGCCATCGAGGCTGAAGGTGGCGCGGACATTATAATAGTCGCAGGTCACACGAGCAGCCCAAATAGCGTTTTGAACGACGCAGAGGTGGCCTCCAAGGTACACGTATTCTTGGGCGGACACGGACACAGTCGGACTACGAGCCTTGTAAACGGAGTCCGCTACGCGGAAAACGGCGCCAACGGCAGCTCTTTCGGGGAAATCAAGATCACAGCCACGTATGAAAACGGACAATGGGTCGTGAAGAACAAAAACGGCGCGGGCGTAACAGCTACGATGGTGCAGGTTGCAAACAACGCCGCAGAGGATGCGGGCTACCTGGCCAGTGTAAAGCCGATGATCGATTTCGCGGAAGAGTACGCAAGCATACCGATAGGCAAACTGATTGGTGGGGACATGGTGACTTCAAACCTCAAAGGCGGGTCTTCGCTAAACGCGGCGTATTTTGAGCCTACCAAGCTGGTCGATTTCATCAACGAAGTGCAGATGTACTACGGCGAAGCCGAAATCTCCGGCGCCTGCCCCTTTAGCACGTCCGTGCAGCTCAAAGAAGGCGACATTACCAGGGGCTCGCTGATCGGCATCTACAACTACGACAGCAACACCGTTTATAGGCTTGCCATGAAGGGCAAGCACGTCAAGCAGTGGATGGAATACGTTGCGCGGACGCAGTACACAAGCCCCAACGTCAACACTGACTTGTCTGTACGGTTCGGCACAAGCTATCTGACCGACAACTTCAAGGGCATCAATTATTCGATAGACCTCACAAAACCTGCCAACCAACGCGTTACGATCACATCCGTAACCCGTCTAGATGGGACTGTGGAGCCATTTGATATGGAGGAGACTTACATCGTCGCCGCTAACGACTACAGGTCGAGCAGCCGTCTTTTGGATCCTGGCGCCGGGTACATTTCGAGAGAAGACTTAGAAGCTGAAGACGCCCCGTACATCATCGAGACCGACTGTAACTTAGGGCTGCCAATAGCTCCGGACATCATAAGCCTAATGGCGGATTACATACAAAACGTCAAGGGCGGCGTCATCGACGCAAACGACTTTGAGAAAAACTGGGAAATAGTACCTTGGTGGGAGACCACAATCGAAAACGGCGCGTATTTGAGGCAACAAGGCGAAAAACTCACGCAGGAGGGCAAGATAACATATGTCTCATCCAGCGTATCGCTGAAAGCCGCCGATGTTATAGCCTTGGCGCCCGCGCCCATCACATCGATCAGCATATGCCCTGTCGCGCTTGCAACCATTCTGCGCAATGGCAGATTCGAATTCAAAGCGACGTTGAACGAAGGCGCTTCGGATGAGGACATTATCTGGTTTGTTAGCAGCCCATTGCTGGTATCTGTCAGCTCCGACGGGGTTGTTGTCACTAACACAAGGACAGGCACGGCAATCCTAACGGCTACGGATCCTTTCAGTGGCATAAGCGCCAGCGTAGTATTGAGGATTATTTAGCAAGATACACATTGGGTTTAAGGAGATTTATAGACATGAAAAGAATTATCGGTCTGTTTCTAGCACTAGCAATGCTCATCAGCGTGATTGCCAGTGGGGTTTCGTTCGTTGCGTACGCCGATGATCCCGAACTGGACGACTATGACAAGCTGCGCATGAAATGGCAATTCCTAGCTACAGGTGGGGACTATGATGAGAACGACCCTAACATGAAGGTTCTGCTCAACTCCATTAACGATGTTGCGGCGGATTTGCTCGCCAGAATCAACAAAAACCCTGTTCCAGGTTGGGGCNCGAATGACTATCTGTGGCNGGAATACATGCTAGGGCAGCGCAACGACGCGTATTCGGATTCAAACAACACACAGTTTAGCNTNCGAAACGTAAAAAACATGGCNATGGCTTATCAAACCAAGGGTTGCGCGCTGTATCAGGATGAAACGCTGAAATCCGAGATNCTCCGCGCCCTTGATTATCTATATGTAAATCATTTCAAGCCAGGTGTCGATACAAATGCTTACGGCAACTGGTTTACATGGGAAATAGGCGGGCCGATATACCTATGCGAGGCGACGCTTTATATGTTTGACCACTTGACCAGTCAACAGATACAAAATTACGCCGATACGGCGCGCAAGGGGACTAAAGAAACAGTCGACACCGGCGCGAACGCGCTATGGAGAAACCGCGTCAGGATGCTGACCGCGATCTTGAGGAAGAACAATACCGACCTTGTGAACATCAAAAACGCAGTACCCAATCACATTGGATACACCACGAGCGGCGACGGATACCATCTGGACGGAACATTCATACAACACGACGACAAAGTATACAACGGCGGTTATGGGAAAGAAGCTTTGTCCGATATTAGCCATTTCCTCTATCTGCTGGAGGGTTCGCCGTGGGAAATCACAGACGCCAGAAAAGAGAATATTTATACGTTTGTATATGACCATTACGCCCCGTTCATGTACAAAAGCGTTTTCATGGACATGACCAGAGGGCGCGAGATCACTCGCACAGACACCACGGACGCGTTTGCTGGAATAACGATAGCGTTGTCGGTGGGACTCATTTCCGAATTCGCACCTCCGGAACACGCCGCTAACTACAGAGGCATGATCAAAGCCTGGATGTCAAACGATTACGCGATGAAGATACTTGGCGAAGGGGCGGGCGTGGCATGGTACATGTTCCCTGTATACAACTTCTCTAAGATACTTGAAATCCTCGCTGACGATACTGTCGTCCCATATGAATTCAAGGAAAGCCGCCAGTTCGGATATGGCGTGCGCACAGTCCACGCGACCGATAAGTTCACGTTTGGGCTGGCGATGTATAACAACAGAAACATCGCAAACAACGAAACAGGCGACAGTAACACAAGAGGCTGGTACACCGGTACCGGTACNTACTGGATATANACGCCGGATATCGGCCAATTCACGCTCTCNAAGCCGACGATGAACTGGTATCGCTTCCCCGGAACTACCGTTGTGCGAAACTATAACGCGTCATTNGCGAAAAACCCGAACAACTACGCCGGCGGCACGACGNTCGCGAAGAAATACAGCGTATCCGGGCTTATAACCGGACCTGGACATATTCAGGTTCAAGCGAAAAAATCCTGGTTTATGTTCGACGACGAGGTCGTCGCACTGGGTACCGATATTACTTCGACTCAAGCTAACCCGGTGGAGACAATTATCGAGCAGCGCCGGATCGAAATTGAAAACGACCTGATTATAGACGGCGTAAAACAACCCGCCACCCTAGGTTGGAACTCTACTATAAGCAACCCGAAATGGCTGCATCTGGAAGGCAATGTCCCAGGTTCTGGAATAGGCGTCTACTTCCCCGTCCCACAGACATTGACCGCCATACGCCAGACTCAGTCGGGCAGATGGACGGATCACGGCACATACAATATTGACAATACCCTGTACTCTGACGATTACGTGACACTATTATTCGACCACGGCGCAAGGCCATCGGGCGCCAGTTATGCTTATGTGCTGCTGCCTGGGGCAATAGTGGCGGACGTAGCAGAGTACGCGCAAGACAGCCCCATTGAGATTATACGCCAAGACTCTGAAGTCCACGCGGTGTATCAGAAATCATTAAACGTGGTTGGCGCCAACTTCTTTACTGACGGTGTGAAATCGATCGACGCTTTTGGGCAAAAGGACTATCTGACGATAGACAGAGCGGCAAGCGTTATGGTTTCCGAGACGCCGGAAGAGCTTGCTATTGCCGTGACCGACACTACCCAGCTCAACAACGGCGTAATAAACATAACGATCGACCGCTCGGTGGAAGGGGTTGTCTCTTTTGACCCGAGAGTCGAGATTCGCTCCTATTCTCCAAGCGTCGTCCTCAGGATTGATGTGAGCAACTCCGTTGGAGCCCCAATCGAAACAGTATTGACGTTCCTTCCCCCTGACCCGCCGGACGCTCCGTCGATCAAGGATATGATCATGGTCGACGATACCCTGACAGTAAATATAAACCCAGTTCCACGCGCAGAGGGCTATATATTGAGATACGGGACGACAAGCGGCATCTACACAAACGAACTTGTCGTGAGCGCCCCGTCCGCCAAAGTAACAGGGCTTCTTGCGGATACCACCTACTATTTCGTCGCGCAAGCCTATAACAAAAGCGGTCAAAGCCCGCTGTCGGAACAGCAGAGCTATAAAGTTGGACTAACAAGGGTTTTAGTTGACGATTTCGCGGATTATTCTAAGATAGTCAGCTATTCCTCGGGCTGGGCGTTTGACGCGACAAATGCGGCACAGTTTGATGGCGACGTTACGCGCCTCAAGAGGGACGAAGCAAAAGGCCCGAACCGGCCTGAAGAAATCGTTTACTTTGCCCCGTCTCCAGTCAGCTTTGAGCTTATTACATACGACTATGGGGTAGTCGCCGACGATTCCGCCAGGGATACGCTGTTACAGTTCTACGGGTCGCCAGACAACAAGACCTGGACGCTTATTCCCGCCGCAAGATCAGGCTCTGTTGGCGTTAACGCGTGGCGCAAGATTGCATACACAAACGCGGGCAGTCTGGATCCAGGCATAAAATTCATAAAAATCCTGGTGGATCGCAATGAAAAGATTTGGGCGCCACAGTTATCCCAATTCACCGTTACCTATGCAAATGTACCCGACAGGGTGCTTATCGACACAATGGTTGACGACAACAGGGTATACATGAGTACAGGACAATTCAGCTATTTGGATGTCTCGGCGCTTAACTGGCCAGGGATTTCCAACGCCATCATGAAAAACGACGACGAACCCATGTCGCTTGTCTACAGCGTGACCGATATTCAAAACTTCAGAATATCGACGGTGCTGACAGCACCTGGAACGCCAGAGATTACCTTCGAAACATCGGTTGACGGCGTGACATTCTCCGATCCGCTGCCAATTGCGCCCGGCAGCTTTACAACAACGCAGTTGTCTGGCGGCGCTATACTCTACGAAGGCGCGGCGGACTTGAGCGGCGACGCGGAAAACATCTCATACGTAAAGCTTACATTCAACGGTGCAGGCGTATACGTTACCAATTTGTATCTGGAATACTACCACCGGATCACGCCCATTTCAAACATCAGATATGCAGATGCCGACACGGTCGTCGTGATAGAATACCCTGAAACGCCAAGGTTGAAAATAGCGCCGATGAATGGGTACGGCGAGGTCAACTATGTTTCCGGCAACGAAGACATTGTAACAGTGGATGCTGATGGGAAAATTACAGGCAAAGACATTGGACAAACCGTTGTGACGGCAAGCATTCTAGGTGCCCAGAAAAATGCCGAACTGGTTGTCGCCACATACAGGGACGAAGCAAGACTTAAAACAGCGACCGCGAGTTCCGCGACAAGCGGATACCCCGCTACAAACGCGGTCAACGGCAACATGCTGACGCGCTGGCAATCGTCTGGCGGAGGAACCCAGTGGTTAAAGGTGGATTTAGGCAGGGTCATCAGCTTTGTGGGGGTTGATATTGAATGGCAACAGTACGCGACAAATTATATCATTCAAGGATCGACCGACGACACAACGTGGCATGATCTCTATTCTGAAACTGCCGGGACATCTGGAAATAAGAGGGTTTTCTTTGACGAAACGCAGTCGTTCCGTTATATAAGGGTATATATAACAGCAGGCCCCGGTTTGTATTCGCTGTTTGAAATCCGCGCCCTTTCAAACCTGCCCCAGGAACCTCTTGTCAACCTTGCTTTAGGCCAGCCCGCGTCCGCGAGCGGCGTAGACCCGAATGACGCTTCCGTGCGCGATCCGCAGCTTGCAATCGATGGCAACACATCGACCCGTTTCGCTACAGCTAGAACGGATAGCCAGTGGTTCGTCGTCGATCTTGGCAAGGTCTACCCCATCTATGAGATCAATATCATGTGGGAGACAGCGTCGGGAAGAGAGTACAAGGTGCAGGTATCCGACGTTAACGACGATTGGAACAATGCGACTGACATTGTTCATGTGACCGACAACAGCGGCGCCGGCTGGAGGTACTATACGCTCCCAGAGGTCGCCACAGGCAGGTATGTGCGTATGCTTGGCATAAGCAGGACTACGCAGTATGGCTATTCGATGTATGAGTTTGAAGTAATGGGATTCAAAACTGAAGTCTTAAGAGACGTTGCGTTCACTTCAGCCGTCTCCAACGGCGCCCCGTTTACGCAGGATACAACAGAGCTGACGATAACCCTCGACAAGGTCGTCACGGGCTTGTCCACCGCCGATTTTACGGTAACCGGCGCGACTAAGGGCGCTCTTGATACCAGCGCCGCGCCTGTGTATAAGCTGGCAATCTCTGATATCAGCGTACTAAGCGGAGAGACAATCAACGTTTCCATATCAAAAGCTGGACTAAGATTTGTGCCTGGTAGTAGAGACGTTGTCGTTTACAAATACGCGCCGCTCTACGAAATGAGGTTCAAACAGGACGGCCACTACACTGAGTCGCTTACGCCAGGCGACTTGTCGGTTGAAGCGAGGGTGAACAGCGTTACGGACGGTGTTATTGAATGCAATGTGTTCATTGCACTATACCAAAGCGGACGCCTAGTAGCAGTCGAACAAATAATGCAAAAGGTCGAATACAAAGCTGGCGTCAGTTCGATAATTACCACCGCAAGTATAAACGTACCGTCGGGGATAGATTTGAGCAGTTACACCGTAAAAGGCTTTTTGTGGGACGCTGACATGATTCCACTGGTAGCGGCTGCGATGCTCTAAAACACAAGGGGCCGGTTCTCCTGTGCGGAAGAGCACAGGAGAACCGCCTTGTGTTTTACTTCTGTCCGACTATAATCGTTGTGTTCCCACTACGCCAAACTTTTTTGACGGTCGCAAACCCTGCCGACAACAGCATCTTAATTTGGTTATCAACAGTGCATGGTGTGTCGAAATGATACAGATCACTATCCTTGATGTTCTGAGCTGCATAACAAGCAGCTTTTTGAGCGAACAATTCATCCTCCTGCTCCTGCGTCTCTACCATATAATCACCCTCAACGTACCGCCCGCCGGGTTTGAGCGCTTTGACAACATACCTATATAATTCGGTTTTCTGTACATGCGTTAGGTGATGCAGTGTTTCAAACGAAATCACACAATCGTACTGCTCAATTCCAAAGTCATGGTTGAGGTAACTGGTACAAATCAACTTGATATTTTTGCCAGAATACTTATCAGAGAGCGTATTGAGCATTATTTGCGACAAGTCGATGCCCGTTACGCGAACACTGGGGAATACCTTGAATATTTCCTCCAGTTCCAAGCCTGTACCACAGCCCAAGTCTAGCAAAGTTTCTATTCCGTTTGGTATATGCTTAACAAGTTCGGCGTACCCATCGATAAGCCCTGCAACATTGTCCCGCATATATTCATCGTAAGTGGGCGCTTGAATGTCAAAGAAATCCTCCATTTTTAGGAGTCGAGGCGGATTTGTAGCGCTTAGGACAAAGTGAGGCATATTGACGCCTCGAAAACTCCGTATTATACGTTTGCGGATAATCATACCATTGCGTATCGCCACGTCTTTTGAGGGTATATTGGTGCTACGGACAATCGAAAAAATCTCCTTGAAACCCAGTGTTCTGAATGCGAAGTCTTTACACGCCATCGCAGCTTCGGTTGCGTAGCCGTTATGCCAATAGGAACGGTTGAATAAGTACCCAATTTCGGGAACGATCTCACCATCCACATCCTGCCAGGATATTCCGGTTTGTCCAATCATTTCACCGTTTGACTTGAGAATAACCGCCCACAACCCAAAGCCGTCATCTCTGTAACGAGTGAGTTGTTTATCAAGCCATGCTTGAGTTTCCTCCTCATTGAACGCGCCCTCATATGCATACATAGTTTGCTCGTCTTGTAATATCGACGCAAGCGCATGGTAGTCGTCCTGCGTCATTTCACGAAGGAACAGGCGCGGGGTTTCAAGGATTATTTTCATAACGTATTCTCCTTCAGCGGAAAACGCAACACTTGTGTTTTTCAAATGTGCCATTTTGGCACAATTGCAATTTAAAGCGTTAAAGTGACTACCTCAACATACAACGTCATTATTGCTGTCAACAACGCTATTACTAAACCGAATATACCATATCNTTAAATGTAACCAAGGTAACATTNCCAAGTGTATTCGCTTTTTCCNCGCAACTCTTTGTAAATCCAGTTTTAGCAAAAAGATAAAACTGCGCATTTTNATATTGAAACAACGCTCCACGCTCGATAAGCGTATTAAGCGCGCNTACGTCAACCTTTTCATTAGTCCANTTGCATTCACAAAACAAAGCGGAATTTGCATTGTCAGTTCCCATAATATCAATCTCGGCTTCGCATTTGTTTTTAGAGTCATTGCCCCACCAGCGACCAAGATTTGAAAACTCTATCGAAGTTTTACATTGTTCCCTCAGCTTCCATAAGTATTGTATGCATATATCTTCAAAGATTGCACCCATATAGTCACTGATCATTGGAGATATTTTTTTATACGCGGCGTCAACTAATCCTCGATGTATGGAAGCAATATTAACTGGAATAAACCGATACCAAAACCGGAATAGATTATCATAGATTTTATAAATGGTTTTTCTCGTGGAACTATCTGCAAATGGCGTTTCTTTTTTAACAATTCCAAGTGAAATCAAATTCTTTATATAGGCAACGCAGGCGCTTGTTTCCTCACCGATTTTTGAAGAAATTTCTGACAGTTTGGTGCTGCCCGTTGCGATTGCAGCAATTATCGCGTTATATAGGGCAGGTTCTCTGACCTCTTGTTTTAAGAGATTGTTCGGTTCCTCAAAGAGTGGGCTGGAAGGGTCTAAAAAACAGCGCTTAATATTTTCTTCAAGAGATAAACTATCGTTCATTTGAAGTAAATATTGCGGCGTTCCGCCTACTATACCGTAAATAACTGCCATATCTATATCTGAAAATTTCCTAAAGTAGCTTCTGCTTTCAAAGAAGTCAAAAGGCAGTATTTTAAATTGTGCGGTTCTCCTGCCATATAACGGAGCTTTATACGCTAACACATGGTCTTCCATAAAAGACATGGACGATCCGCATAGAATTAAAAAAAGTTTAGAAGTTTCTTTGTTTTTGTCAATCAAGTACTGAATGGTTGAAGCAAGACTTTTAGATGCTTTCGCAACATATGGGTACTCATCAATAACAAGTATTATTCTTTTCTTTTCAGCCAATTTGAAAACATATTCAAGCGCCAACTGGAACGATGGGAATACGGTGTTTTCCAGCGCTTCGTCGGTATATGAAATGATACTTCTACTGAAATTTTCCAGATTTTGCTGAGCGTTACTCTCAATGCCAGTAAAAAAAATGGCCGCTTTGTCTTTTATAAATTCGTTAATAAGAGCAGTTTTACCAACGCGCCGCCTTCCATAAATAACGGGAAATTGAAATCCGTTTTTACGGAAGAGTTCATTCAATTTATTTAGTTCCTTTTCACGACCTATAAACATAATACTGCCCGCTTTCATATAACTAATATACGATTTACTAAAATATATCTTACCTAAAAGCAAAAGTCAATAGATATATGAAAAATGACCAAAAAAGCCATTGACAAACAGCTATCATTAGATTAGAATGCAACGTAGAAACAAACGTTTCGGTAGGTGAGGCTACCACAGGGATAAGGGTTGCTGCCGCGCAATAGTGGAGACACTATGAGAAGGTTAACAGTCCACGTCGAAAACAAGGCGTGGAATAACGCAACTTCACCGCCCTGCGAAGCCAAAGCTTGAACGATGACGCGTAAACGCTATGCTTGGCTTCAAACAGGGCGTTTGTATTGCGGAGATTAACCTCCGCCATCGTTTAGGCGTTATGGCGGAGGTTTTGTATTTTAGAAAAGAGGTGAACGGAATGGAAAGTGGCAGTACACGCAGCTCTGAACCTGACGGGCCACAACGAAGTACAACAATGGCACGGATCGCTCAAAAGGTCAATCCATTCCGTTGCCATCAGAAAATGTAGCTGATCAGAAAAGGGTTGCGCATCCAAAAAACAATGAAGAAATGGAGGCGCAGACAAATGACAAAGGTAAANAAGAATGTAAAGAGCAGCATTATTATCGAAACGAANAAGGCGCGCGAAGAACAAACGCGCCGCGAAGAAGTTCGCAATAGAATGATGTTTGCCGCTACAGCCAAAATCGAAGAACTGTTCAATTATCTTGGTACTCAGCCAATAGGCTTAAACGAAGAACTTGCAGAGGACGCTAGAGACAAATACGGCGAGAACATAATAACGCGGGGAAGGAAAACATCGCTTCCTAGACGCCTCGCGACAGCCTTTATAAACCCGTTTACAGCCATATTATTCGCGCTGGCGGTCGTTTCGGCGTTCACCGATATCATCCTGGCTGAAGCCGGCGCCGCCGACCCAATGGCTGTCATAATCATAACATCGATGGTGCTGGCTTCCGGGGTGCTGCGCTTCATACAAGAGACAAGAAGCGGCAACGCCGCCGAAAACCTGCTCAACATGATAACCACGACGACAAACGTCCGCCGGCAGGAAAGCGGAAACCAGGAAATCCCAATCGAAGAAGTGGTCGTTGGCGATATTATTAACCTGGCGGCCGGGGACATGATCCCGGCGGACATGCGGATCATACAGGCCAAGGACTTGTTCGTCAGCCAGAGCGCACTGACTGGCGAGAGCGACACAGTGGAAAAAACCGCACAATCCACGCAGAAAGCGCAAAGCCTGTCTGAGACCGCGAACCTCGCGTTTATGGGCAGCAACGTAATAAGCGGAAGCGCGACAGGCGTGGCTGTCGCCACGGGCGACGATACGATATTTGGGGAAATGGCCAAAAGCGTGGCAGAAAAGCCGGTGCAAACCAGCTTTGAAAAAGGTGTCAACTCGGTGTCCTGGCTGCTGATCCGCTTCATGGGTGTAATGGTTCCTGTAGTCTTTTTCGTAACCGGCTTCCGACCGAGCAGCGGCTGGATGGACGCCGCGCTTTTTGCGCTTGCGGTAGCCGTGGGGCTTACCCCTGAGATGCTCCCGATGATAGTCACCACATGCCTAGCCAGAGGCGCTGTAGCTATGTCGCGGGAAAAGACAATAATCAAAAACCTGAACTCCATCCAGAACCTAGGTTCCATGGATATACTGTGCGCCGACAAAACCGGGACGCTGACTCAGGACAAAGTTGTGCTGCAATACCATCTCAACATCCACGGTGAGGAAGAAATACGCGTTTTACGGCACGCGTTTTTGAACAGCTACTACCAGACAGGCCTAAAAAACCTGATGGATGTTGCGATTATTGACAAAACTGGGGAAGAAAAGGACAACTTTGAGGAACTGCGCGAGCTTACCGAACGGTATACGAAAGTGGACGAAATCCCGTTCGATTTTGAGCGCCGCCGTATGAGCGTCGTGGTAGCCAACGGAAAAACGCAGATGATCACAAAAGGCGCCGTCGAGGAAATGCTGTCAGTATGCAGCTTTGCTGAATACGAAGGCTTAGTGCTGCCAATGACGGACGAGATAAAAGAATACGTACTTGCCAAAGTGGACGAACTCAACGAGGATGGAATGCGCGTTATAGCGGTGGCGCAAAAGACCAACCCGTCGCCAGTAGGGGCGTTTTCGGTCGCCGATGAATCGGATATGGTACTCATGGGCTACCTTGCGTTTTTGGATCCGCCGAAAGAATCGACTGCGGGAGCGATCCAGGCGCTGAGCGAACATGGTGTCGGCGTGAAGATACTGACTGGGGACAACGACAAAGTGACGCGCTGCGTATGCCGCCAAGTTGGACTTCCGATAGACCGCATACTGCTTGGGGCGGATTTGGACGGGATGACAGACGTTGAACTTGCCGCAGCCGCCGAAGATGTCAGCGTGTTTGCGAAACTATCTCCGCAACAGAAGGCCAGGGTCATCGAAGCGCTACGCGGCAACGGTCACAGTGTCGGATATATGGGTGATGGGATCAACGACGCGGCGGCGATGAAAGCTTCCGATGTTGGGATTTCTGTGGACACCGCCGTAGACATAGCGAAGGAGTCGGCGGACGTCATACTTCTGGAAAAAGATCTTATGGTACTGGAAAAAGGCATACTGGAGGGGCGTAAAACGTATGCCAACATGATAAAATACATCAAAATGACGGCGAGCTCAAATTTCGGCAACATACTATCGGTGTTGGCAGCTTGCGCGTTCCTGCCGTTTATACCAATGCTGCCAATACATCTGATCCTGCTCAACCTTATTTACGACCTGAGCTGCACGGCGATACCGTGGGATAACGTGGACAGAGAGTACCTGACCATGCCAAGAAAATGGGATGCCTCGTCCATCGGCAAGTTTATGCTTTGGATGGGTCCGACCAGCTCGATATTCGACATAACGACATACGTATTGCTCTACTTTATGATATGCCCCGCTGCGGTTGGCGGGCTGGGTTACGGTCAGATAACCGACCCGGCAATGAGAGCTGTATTCGTAGCCATTTTCCACGCAGGTTGGTTTGTCGAGTCCATGTGGACGCAGACGCTGGTCATCCACATGATACGTACGCCGAAGATACCGTTTATTCAAAGCAGGGCATCCGCGCCGCTGACACTGCTGACATTCGCGGGTATCGCGGTACTGACAACGATCCCGTTTACCGGCCTTGGCGCGTCGATAGGGCTTTCCGCGCTGCCTGCCGCGTTCTTCCCGCTGTTGGCATTGACAGTCTTTGCATATATGGCGCTCGTCACATTTTTCAAAAGATTTTTCATTAAAAAATATGGCGAGTTGTTATAAAGTGTAACTGTTCAGAGGGTATCCAAAAACTCGCAATGGTTACAGGCTCCGCACACAAGTTTTGGCCATTATTACTAGTTTTCACCAGTGTACCAGTGCGTTGC
>WRNV01000072.1 GCA_009776445.1 Oscillospiraceae bacterium
AATTCTATTGTCCATAAAAACGCACACGCTCATTGCCCTCGTAATTGCATTCTTTCCAGTTGCCTTAAGGCATTATCCTTAATTATTTCATTATCTGATTGGGCTAACAGTTTTAGTTTTTCTTTTGCTTTTTCGGTTCCTATCTCGCCTAATGCCCATATACATTTTACTACTAATGCAAATCAGGAATTTACGGGCGGCTAAAGTAAGTAAATTCCCAAAGGAGCACTTGCTCAACTGTCGACCACATTAAGGCCCATTTCTTCGAGATGTTTTTTCAGTGTTCCGAGCAGTTCGTTTGACGGGGGTTCCGCTTTGAATTCTGGCTTTCTAAGCTGAAGTCTTTCCAATTTCGCTACGCCAAGTTTGTGGTATGGAAGGAGCGAAACGGCCTTTACCGCAGCTCCGAGCTCTATAATGAATTTACCTATACCTTCGACGACCTCTGATGAGTCGCTGTAGCCTGGAATGATTGGTATCCTTATATGCAGATTTCCGTTTGCGGCGGCTATTTTACGCGCGTTTTCCAATATTTGCCTGTTTGGGACACCTGTCGCCTGTTCGTGAAGCGTGGCGTCGATCCCTTTTATGTCATAAAGGAATATATCGGTATAAGGCAAAATAGGTTCGATAACCTCCCATTCGACAAAACCGCTTGTGTCTACCGCTGTGTGTATACTTTCCTTTTTGCATCTTTTTAGTATTTCCAGAGTAAATTCAGGCTGGCANAGGCATTCGCCGCCTGATATTGTTACNCCGCCGCCTGAGCGGCTGAAAAACGGCGTTTCCCTCCGTATTCGTTCCATGATTTCGTCGGCGCTATAGTCTGTCCCGCACATGAAGAGCGCTCCAGCGGCACAGTTTTCGGCGCATGCTCCGCAGATATCGCACTTTGCGCGATCGATGGCGACTAACTGTATACCTGCGTCTAGGCTATTTTCGCCGTGGTCTCTATTTCTTATCTTGCCAGGCGATATGGCGTCGCGTGGACAGGAATCAAGGCAGCGCCCACATTTATCGATGCCGACGCATTTTCCCTCATTCCAGTTGAGTTCCGTATAGAATGCTTGGGATTCCGGGCTGTGACACCATGGGCAACGCATTCGGCAGCCCTTGAGGAATAGTGTGAGGCGTATGCCTGGGCCGTCGTGTACGGAAAATCCTTTGATGTCAAATAGCTTCCCTGTTATTGTCCTATTTTTCATTGGCGTAGCTCCAGTGCTAATACTGTAAATTGGCTGTAGGTGGTTGTCGACTGTTGGTTTACAAACTGTTATATTACACCAACCCCGCATCCGTCCAGCGCGAATGCGGGGTTACTCGTGGCGCTCATTACTCAATGGGCTAAACCACCTTTCTATATCAGATCTCTTCGCACTCTCCAACACTTGTTTCCGATGCAGCTAGCGCACACCATGATCTCCCCTATTGAGAATACCGGCGGACTTTCTCCGCAGTTGTGCTAATTGGTCTCACGACCCTTCCTGCCATGAACCAGTTATTTAAGCGAGACAGAACAGACCCGATTTATGGGTATAATTTAACACAATTCACTCGGCCTGTCAATAATTTTTTGCCAAATTTTTGCCATTTTTATTGTTGAAAAGTTACTGTTCAGTAGGTGTCCAAAAACTTGCAATGGTTACAGGCTCCGCACACAAGTTTTGACAATTGTACAAGTTTTCGCCGCAGTGCCAGTGCGTTGCCTGTAACCAACCTGTGTTTTTGGATGCCCACTGAACAGTTTCGTTAAAAGGTTTCTATTCCGATGGATGCCAAAACTTTGTAAGCGACTCATAATATGGAGGTTCGCAGATGCCCTTATCAGTGATTATCGCGGTGATTAGCCTGTTGTCAGTCACGTCAAACGCGGGATTGTAGCATTTTACCCTGGAAGGCGCAATGGGACTTTTAAAAAACATCTCCTTTATTTCCTCTGGCTCGCGCTGTTCAATTTCGATGTTGTCGCCAGTCGCGCTCCCCGGGTCTATCGTCGACGATGGGCAAAACACATAAAACTTTACACCGTAATGTTTTGCCAATATTGCCAAGCCGCTCGTGCCTACCTTGTTCGCGACGTCGCCATTTCGCGCAACCCGGTCGCACCCTGTGAAGACAGCGTCTATTTTCCCTTCGCTCATAACTATGCTCGCCATATTGTCGCATATCAAAGTGCAGCCGATCCCAGCCGTGTCAAGCTCATAGGTAGTCAACCGGGCTCCTTGCAAAAGAGGTCGCGTTTCGCAACAGAATACATTCAGATCTACCCCGCGTTCACGCGCCAGCAGTATCGGCCCAAGCGCCGTGCCATAGAGCGACGTTGCGAGCGGTCCAGCGTTGCACTGCGTAAGCACCCCGTCCCCGCTATGGAGGAGTGTCAAACCATATTTCGAGATTGCGAGGCACATCTCAATGTCCTCGCGCTGTATTTCCTCCGCTTCACAGCGCATGGATTCAATTATCCGGTAGATGGGTAAGCCTTCCATGGAAGCAACATGTTTTTCCATTCGGCGAATTTGCCTCGATAAGTTAACTGCCGTTGGCCGCGCGGAATTGAGATAATCGCCACATTTCATTACATCTGCTTTAAACTCTATATAATCTTTCGCTTTTGATTGTCCGGCAATGACGCACATCGCGAAAGCCGCAAATATCCCAATGGCTGGCGCGCCCCTGACCCTCATGTCCACGATCGCTTCATGCAGATCTTGCGCCTTGTTTAGTTTAAGATATTTTGTCTCACCAGGAAGCAGTGTCTGGTCCAGAATTACGACCGACGCACCATCGGCGCTGAATCGTACATTTTCCACAGACCATTTTTGGGGCAACGCGCCTATCCCGTCCACTTGCTGGTCAGTATCAATGTCAACCATAATCTACCCTCATACTCTTCGAACCCAAGGCGAAGGCTAGTCCAGCCAAAGTCTTCGGCTGAGTCTCTTTCGCTGCCGGGTATGTGGAAATCTACGAACTTCACCTTTGGGAACACATCCGTAATGTTTTCCAGCGCGTTCCCGCTCTTTACGATTCGATTGACGCCAATCAACGGCGCGCTTAAGTAGTCTTTTGAAAAGACATACTCAGCCAGATAATCCGCCGCCGTCATCTCGATCGGCTCGCCGACGCCACTTTGTATACCCCAGACGTAAACTGTGTTATCTGAACCGAAAGCCGCTATCTGATCTGCTTGAAAGCATTTATTTGTGGTTAAGGCGACAGTGGCATCAGGGGAAAACACGACGCCGAATTCCGGATGCGCTATTTGTGACAATGCATTGTAGTCCCCATTTTTGATATATCCCAACACAGTATAGGAAAGCGAAGTCAATTCCTCATTGTTAGCCTCAGTTGTCGGCTTTGGTTGATCGACGACGCCGCCAAATATAGGATATCCCGTTATCGCCGAGAAAACGGTCAAAGCCACAATAGCGCCGATAGCGCCAACTATTATTAATGACATATTCAAAAGTGATCTTTTCAGAAATTTCGCCCCCTTTGCCAGGTGGATCGACATCTGGGATCAGAATATATTTTCAGTCTAATAGACAACGCGAACAAATGCAACAACAATTATTTACACAATCGTTACTAAAATGATAATATTAAACATTTTTTCAGATGATAATATTAAACATTTATGAAGTGCTTGACAATAACGGCAAGTGATGATAAATTATCGTTAGCACTCTCCTTCTCAGAGTGCTAACCGCAAAGGACCACCAATTATGCCCGCCCGTCATATGACGATGTGCCATGAGGCGAGGAGACGAAATGAGTCTCAGCGAGAGAAAAAAGGAAATTTTGCGCGCCGTTATCGAACAGTATGTCGAAACAGCGGAGCCAGTTGGTTCAAAAACCGTTGCAACCAGGCTGGGTTCATCAATATCGTCCGCAACCGCTCGCAATGAAATGGCTGAACTTGAAGATATCGGGCTTCTAGAACAACCGCACACCTCAGCCGGACGTATTCCGACTTCGCAAGGATATCGCGTTTATGTCGACGACCTCATGCGCAGACACAGTCTTTCGACCGACGACGCTCGACAGATAGATAACGCTCTTAAAGAACGTCCAACAAGGCAAGGCCCTATTTTTGACGAAGCTGGAACCCTCGCATCAAGGATCACCACATATCCAGCGTATACAATGGCTTCCACAACCGGTGCCGTCTGCGTAGCAAGGTTTGATTTAATATATATTGACAGCTACACTTTTATCATAGTCACACTTTTAAATAATGATACAGTTAAGAACAAATTAGTTCACTCGACATCGCCCGTTGACCCTGCGATGCTCACGAAACTGTCAGCCGTGCTCAACGCTAGTTTCACCGGTATATCCGAGGAACGTATCACACACGCGCTGATCTCCGCTACCGAACGCGCGGTGGGAGATTTGATTGGAATATCGGCTATTATCGCTGGTTTTGTCATCGAACTGCTATGCGAAGCTAAAGCCGGGCAGACTCACGTAGCCGGCGCCATGACTCTGCTCAACCATGCTGAATATAGAGACGTAGACAAAGCTCGGCGATTGATGAGCTACTTGTCGGACGACAAAGAACTTGCGCGGTTGCCGACCCCGAGTGCGGCAGGCGAAATCAAGATAACGATCGGCCCTGAGAACCTGGCGAAGGAATTACTTGATTCCAGCGTTGTGGCGGTGCGGTACGACGCAGGCGGGGACATGCAAGGACTTCTCGGTGTTGTCGGCCCGACGAGAATGGATTACTCAAAGGTAGCGGCTCGACTTTCTTATATAGCGCAAGGCTTGAGCATGCTTCTCACAGGCGGCGATCTTTTAAGTTTAGATACAGATATGAAGACAAGAAATACTGGTAAGACTGGAGATGATGATATTGGGTAAAACAAACGGATCCGCGCAACGCGCAGCGGATGCGGAAACGGAAGCGGAGCAAAAAACACGAGATGAGGAATTAACAGACGAGGAAGCGGCGGATCCGGCGGATCCGGAATTAACGGAAAGCGACGGCTCGGCTGAACATGCGGATGTGGAGCAAAGTAAAGGCAAAGAAGAGTCGGGGGGCGATGGTGCGCGCGATGGCGATGGCGTGGAGCAAGGCAAGACCAGCGAGCGGCAAGACGCGGCTTCGAAGATTCAGGAAGCGTTAGCGGTGGAGCGCGACAAGTATCTGCGGCTTGCGGCGGAATATGACAATTTTCGTAAACGAAGCGCAAAGGAACGCGAAAACACCTATAACGACGCCCGCGCCGACGCGATAACGCGGCTCTTGCCTGTTTATGACAATCTGGAACGGGCGCTTAAGGTGGAATGCGCGGATGAGGCGTTCTACAAGGGTGTTGAAATGACGATGACTCAATTGATGAAGATTCTGGAGGGCATGGATGTTAGATGCATATCATCGGTAGGCGACCTATTCGACCCCAACCTGCACAACGCAGTCATGACGGTCGAAAACCCAGAGTTAGGCGAAAAGATCATCGCCGAAGAGTTTCAAAAAGGTTTCACCCTTGGCCAGAGGGTGATAAGGCATTCGACGGTAGTCGTAGCAAATTGACATATAGCAGTTTAATTAACAAATAATAAACAGTAATTATCGTTCGATAATTATTAAAAAGGAGGATAACATTATGGGAAAGATCATTGGTATTGACTTAGGTACCACAAATTCATGCGTAGCCGTTATTGAAGGCGGAGAGCCTGTAATCATTGCTAACGTCGAAGGCAGCCGCACGACGCCGTCTGTCGTCGCGTTCTCTCCAGGCGGCGAGCGTATGATCGGACATGTCGCCAAGCGCCAAGCTATTACTAATCCAGAGCGCACAGTTACTTCTATCAAGCGAGAAATGGGCAGTTCTTTCAAGGTCAACATCGACAATAAAAAGTATACGCCGCAGGAGATTTCCGCTATGATCCTGCAAAAGCTCAAAGCTGACGCCGAAACTTATCTTGGCACGAAAGTTACCGAGGCCGTCATCACTGTCCCCGCGTATTTTACAGACTCCCAACGGCAGGCGACTAAGGACGCGGGAAGGATCGCGGGTCTCGATGTCAAGCGCATCATCAACGAGCCTACGGCGGCGGCGCTGGCTTATGGGCTTGATAAGGAGCAAGACCAGAAGATAATGGTCTACGACCTTGGCGGGGGAACATTCGACGTTTCGATACTCGAAATTGGCGACGGCGTCATAGAAGTTCTTGCGACCGCAGGCAACAACCGGCTCGGTGGCGATGATTTTGACGAGTGCATCGTAAAACATCTGCTAGCGGAGTTTAAGAGAGATACAGGCGTCGATCTGTCGTCCGATAAAATAGCGCTCCAGCGTTTGCGCGAGGCTGCCGAAAAAGCCAAGACCGACCTTTCCGGCGTCACGTCAGCGGCGATCAACTTACCGTATATTACCGCAGACGCCTCAGGCCCCAAGCATCTTGACACTTCTCTTACAAGAGCGAAATTCAACGAGCTAACGGCTCATCTTGTCGAAAAGACTTTGGGACCAGTAAATCAGGCAATGTCCGACTCCGGCTTGACAGCCAGCCAACTTTCGAAGGTGCTTCTTGTAGGCGGTTCTACGCGTATACCCGCCGTCCAGGATGCTGTCAAAAAGATCACCGGTAAGGACCCGTTTCGCGGCATAAACCCGGACGAGTGCGTCGCAGCGGGCGCCGCTATTCAGGGCGGCGTCCTTGGTGGCGACGTCGAAGGTATCTTGCTGCTTGACGTCACCCCTCTTTCACTTGGCATTGAGACTATGGGCGGCGTATTCACGAAGCTCATCGAGCGCAATACCACGATCCCCACGAAAAAGAGCCAGATTTTCTCTACAGCCGCCGACAATCAGACGTCCGTTGAAGTAAATGTGCTTCAGGGCGAACGCGAGATGGCGCAGTACAACAAGTCTTTGGGCAAATTCCATCTCGATGGGATAGCCCCCGCGCGCAGAGGCGTCCCGCAGATCGAGGTCACGTTTGATATTGACGCCAACGGTATTGTAAATGTGTCCGCTAAAGATCTTGGGACGGGAAGGGAACAGCATATTACGATAACTGCTTCCGCTAACCTTTCAAAGGAAGATATCGAAAAGGCAGTCAAGGAAGCCGAGAAATACGCGGCTGAAGACGCGCAGCGCAAGGATGAAGCCGAGACACGCAACCATGCCGACCAGGTCGTTTATCAAAGCGCGAAGACGCTTGCCGATATGGGAGATAAAGTCGATCCGGAAGATAAGCAAGCTATAGAGGAAGCGGCTGAAAAGGTGAAGACCGCCCTTTCCGGGACAGATACGGAAGCTATCAAGGACGCTGCAAGCGAACTTGAGAAAGCGATGTTTACGGCGAGCGAGAAGCTGTATAGCCAAGTAAACCCACAAGACGACGCGCAGGGCCCTGGAGGCGGAGATGCCGGAGGCGGGGATCCTGGAGGCGGAGATTATTATGACGCAGATTACGAAGTGGTTGACGACGACGACAACTAATGTTCCTTTGACACGTTGGTTACTGATCGATTGTTTTACCCTAAGAGGACGACATGGGAGATAAAAGAGACTATTACGAATCGTTAGGCTTGACGAAGGGCGCTTCTGACGATGAAATAAAAAAAGCGTTTCGCCAGCAAGCGAAGAAATATCACCCGGATATCAATCCGGGTGATAAAGCCGCCGAGGCGCGCTTTAAAGAGGTAAATGAAGCGTACGAGGTATTATCCGATTCCGATAAGAAAGCGCGGTACGACCAGTTCGGCCACGCGGGCGTCGACCCGAGCTACAGCGGCGGTAGCGGCTTTGGGGGCTTCAGCGGCTTCGGGGGCTTCGGAAGCATGGATTTTGATCTCGGCGATATATTGGGTTCGTTTTTTTCCGGTAGCGGGACTACGAGCCGCAACCAAAACACGCCTAGAAAAGGCGAGCGCATCCATGCCGACGCCAGCATAACGTTCGAGGAGGCGGCGTTCGGGTGCGAGAAAGACGTTTCAGTTACACGCGTCGAGTTGTGTGAAAGCTGCTCCGGCTCCGGCTGTCTGGAAGGTACCACGGCTGAAAAGTGTTCCAACTGCAACGGGCGCGGAACTACGACCACCCAGCAGCGGACCCCTTTCGGACTCGTGCAGAGTAGCTCAGACTGCCCTAAGTGCAACGGACGCGGAAAAATCATCCGCCAGCCATGCGTTAAATGCCGCGGTCTTGGCATGATTAGGCGTGTAAGGAGCGTAAAGGTCAACATACCCCCCGGCATCGACAATGGTCAAACCATTTCAATGCGCGGTCAAGGTAGCGCGGGGGCGAACGGCGGGGAACCAGGCGATTTATTCGTTACCGTCACTGTGAAGCGGCATTCGCTTTTTGAGCGCGACGGCAATTCAGTCCTGCTTAGTATGCAAATATCTTTCGTTCAGGCGGCTCTCGGTGCGGAGCTTGAGGTTCCTACCCTTGACGGCAAAGTGAAGTACTCGATCCCCGAGGGGACTCAAACTGGCACGGTATTCCGTTTGCGCGGCAAAGGTATTTCCAACCTGCGCGGATCAGGTCGCGGCGACCAGTACGTCACGGTGAATGTAGTCGTCCCGACAGGACTCAGTAGTGAGCAAAAAGAACTACTGCTTGAGTTTGACGCCACCGGTGGCAACGGGTATTCCGACATAAAAAGGAAACGCAAAAAGAAGTAATCACTGATAGCGCCAAAAAGCTATTCCCATGTCTTCCATATCTCGGGACAGTAGCCGACTGTGGCCTTTTTACCGTTTCTTACTATTGGCGTTTTAATAAAAGACTGGTTTTCGAACAGTTTCCACTCTCTGTCCGAATCATAGGCAAGGTATGTCAAAATCTCGGATCCGCGAGCGTTTCCGTCGATCATCGCCTGAATTCCGATCACGGCTTTCACGCTGTCAAATTCGCCCCGGCTCATCCCATAGCCAACAAGGTCTATCCGTTGATACTTTATTCTTCGTTCCTTAAAGTACCGCTCGGCTTTTTTCGTATCGAAACACTTTGGCTTCCCAAATATTTGAATATTCATACTTATATTTATACTTATATTTCTGTAATTACCGGCAAAATCATAGGGTTCCGCTTTGTTTTTTTGTATAGGTGCGCTGATAGATCCGCCTTTATTGAACTTTTGAGCGACGTCCAATCCGTCGCTTTTTCGTATATACACTGTTCTATGGTGTTGAGAGCCACATCCTTTAGTTCACGCATCAACTCCTCTGATTCTTTGACATATATAAAGCCGCGCGTAAGGATGTCCGGACCTGTGACGAGGCTGCCATCCTCACTTGACAGGTTCACAATGACAACTATCATACCATCCTTCGCGAGGTGCTTTCTGTCGCGCAGAACCACAGCCCCTACGTCGCCAACACCTGTCCCGTCGACAAGCACTTTACCTGACGGCGCTGTGCCGCCTTTGCATATGCTTTTACTCGTCAATTCGATAATTTGGCCTATATCCGATATTACAATGTTATTTGGATTGACGCCCATTTGGGCCGCTATCCTGGCGTGCGTACATAGATGCCTATGCTCTCCGTGTATCGGAACAAAGAACTTCGGCTTAGTCAGGGCCATCACCATTTTCAGTTCTTCCTGATAAGCATGGCCTGATACATGGAGATCAGATATCTTATCGTATATTACTTCCGCGCCGCGCCTGAACAGTTCGTCGATTACGCGACTGACCATCCTTTCATTGCCGGGGACTGCCGAGGACGATATTATGACTTTGTCCCCCGCCATTATCTCGATTTGGCGATGTCCGGAGAAAGCCATGCGGTACAGAGCGCTAAGCGGTTCACCTTGACTGCCGGTAGTTATTATAACTACCCTATCTTGCGGTAAGTTTTTTATCTGGCTAAGTTCCATAAGTATACCATCAGGAATGGTAATGCATCCCAATTCACTTGAGACGCGCAAAGCATTTTCCATGCTCCGCCCTGTAACAGCTACCCGTCTGCCATATTTTTCCGCACAGTCCAGCACTTGTTGGACCCGGTGGACATTGGAGGCAAAAGTTGTAACGAGGATTCGTTGATCGCACCCTCGAAATAGCTTGTCGAGTCTCTCGCCAACTTTACTCTCTGAGGCTGAATACCCTTGCCGCTCAACATTCGTCGAGTCGGAAAAAAGCGCCAGGACTCCTCTGTTACCCAACTCCCCGAGCCGCGCGAGGTCTATCATCCCACCTGAAACAGGCGTTGTGTCGATCTTGAAATCGCCGGTATGCACTATCATCCCGACCGGCGTTTTTATCGCAAGAGCCACTGTATCCGGGATGCTGTGATTGACGTGGATGAATTCCACCTTAAAGCATCCAAGTTTTATAGTGTCGCCAGGTTTCTTAATTTTAATTTCCGTCGTTTCCAGCAGCCCGTGCTCTGCTAGCTTTAGCTGGGTGAGGCCCGCCGTAAGCGGCGTCGCGTATACTGGCGCCGACAGTTCGCTTATGACATAAGGCAACGCCCCAATATGATCCTCATGTCCGTGCGTGAGTACAATACCCCTAATTCTGTTTTTGTTTTTGACAAGATAGGTTATATCGGGTATAACGATATCTACGCCGTACATGTCGTCGTCAGGGAACCCAAGTCCACAGTCCACAATAAGTATATCGGCCCCGTATTCATACACAGTGAGATTCTTGCCAACCTCATTTAATCCGCCAAGAGCTATTATTTTTAATTTTTCAGACATTTAACAATTTTTTCTCCTTCTTTTGTTTCGAATAGTATATATATTTAAAACTCCATTCTTCCCTCTATAGCTCTCATAAGCGTCGCGTCGTCAGCGAACTCAAGACTGCCCCCAACAGGAATGCCATAGGCAAGCCTCGTGACCTTTACTCCAAACGGACGCAACAAGCGCGAAATATATCTTGCGGTTGTCTCTCCTTCCGTATCGGGGTTCGTCGCCATGATAACCTCTTTTACCTCGCTGTCCGCGACGCGGGCAACGAGTTCTTTAATCCTTATATCCTCAGGCCCAACATAGTTCATCGGAGATATCACGCCATGCAAGACGTGATATCTTCCGTTAAATTCATGCGAGCGTTCGATCGCTATAACGCCCTTTGGGTCGGACACTACACATATTAAGCCTTCGTCCCGGCTTTCGTTGCGGCAGATCACGCACAGCTCGCTGTCGGTGAGATTTTGGCAAACAGCGCAGCAACGGACATTATGCTTAGCCTCGGTGATCGCGTCCGCAAACGAAAGCGCCTCGCTATCCGGCAGCGACAGGATGAAAAAAGCCAGTCTTTGCGCTGTTTTTCGACCGATTCCCGGTAGCGACGCAAATTTGTCTATAAGGGTTTCAAGAGCGGACGGGAAAAAATCCATATGGTTGCCTTTCCTCAGGCGCTGCAGGCGCGCAACGCGGTTATTCGAGCCGCTCTGTCGGGAACTTTGAATATCTCGCTCCCCGCTACAATGACATTGGCGCCAGCCTCAACACATTGTTTTGCGGTTTCAAGGTTAATACCGCCATCGACCTCAAGTTCACAATCGAGTTCCAGTCTTTCGATGGCGTTTCGCAAAAGCGTTATTTTTGGCAGTGTAGTCTGGATGAACCTTTGCCCGCCGAAACCCGGTTCGACAGTCATAATGAGCGCAATGTCGAGCGCGCTGATATATGGCAGTACCGCTTCCGCCGGGGTATCGGGTTTGATCGACAACCCGGCTCTTTTTCCTAGCTTCCGGACGCTATTTATCGCCGGTAGTATATTCTCGGGCGCCTCAGCTTCGACATGGAACACAACGATATCAGCGCCGCTCTGCGCGAACCTTTCCACGAATCGCGACGGCGACTCTATCATAAGGTGGACATCAATGACCATATCCGTAATTGCGCGAAGGGACTCTAGTACCGGTAATCCAATAGAAATATTGGGGACAAATAAGCCATCCATTACATCAAAATGCAGATAGTCCGCGCTATCTATGCTTTTTATTTCGTCGCCGAGTTTCGTAAAATCCGCCGACAGTATTGATGGGGCTATTTTTATCATTTGACACTCCTATGCGTTTGTGACTTAAAATCCATAAAATCTATACTTTCATGAAAATTTAACGTAATTTATAGACTATTATGGTTATATTGGTTATAATATACTAATTAATGATATTGTCAAGTCCTTCAGCGTTTAGTATTGAGTTTTGGGCTGGCGTTTTTCAGATGGTACAGATATCTAATAATTGACATGGCGGCATGCAGAGGATAAAATAATATCAGAGGAGCAAATACATGATTGAACTAAAACAAAAATCTGTAGCGCCGATTTACAGCGTCGCCGCTGTGTGGACTCTGTACTGCGTGTTTTTCCCTTTATACAAGACATGGCACTTTATTATCCCCGTTTGTATCGCCGTGCTGACTTATATCGCAATGTCCGCTGCGTTCCCCGGCAAAATTACATATGTTGAGGCGTCGGTTGAACCCAAACGTTCCGGGGATGAGCGCATCGACGCGCTGTTAGCTCAGGGCGAGAGCGCAATAGCGGAAATGAAACGCGTAAACGCTGCCATTGGGGACGACCCGGCGAGCGAAAAGATTGGCGAGATCATCATCGTTATTGATAAGATATTTAAAAATCTCCTCGATAACCCCAAAGGATATAATCAGATAAAGCGGTTTTCTGATTTTTATCTGCCAGCCACAATTAAATTGCTGCACGCCTACGAAAAGTTTCTACAAAACGGGATCAAAGGCGAAAGCATTGTTGGTTCAATGGAGCGGATAAACGCGTCGCTTAACACAATTCTTGGCAGTTACGTGAAGTTTCTTGATTCATTGTTTCAAAACCAGGCAATCGATATCGAAACAGATATTCGCGTACTTGAAAACATGCTAAGAAGCGAAGGCCTTTTGGATTCTGATTTTGGATCTGACGCTACTTCCTCATCCGGTCAGATCCTCAATGGATAAGACAATAATAATAAGGAGATGAAATTATGCAGGATACCAGCACTATGGAGTATGTACCCAGCCTTACTCTTGAACCAAACGGCGCCCCAGCGCCGTCAGTCGCGGTCCCAGCGGAAAACGCCCTCCAGCTAAGGCAGGATGAAGCGGCGGCCAAACTCGATATCAGCCAGCTTACAGCGGCTGAACAGAAGGCTGTCATGGATTTTGCCAATAAGATCGACATCACCGACACAAACTCCATATTAACATATGGCGCAGCTTCGCAGCGAAACATCGCGAGCTTCTCGGAAAACACGCTCAACAGTGTACGCACAAAAGATATGGGCGAGGTTGGCGGCATGTTATCCAGCCTGGTCATGGAACTTAGGGGCTTTAGCGATAACGGTGATGAAAAGAAAGGGTTTCTTGGAGTCAAAAAGAAGGTGCAAAACAGAATCGCGGCGATGAAGGCGGACTATGCTAAAGTCTCGGTTAACGTAGACAAAATTGCTGGGGAACTCGACAAGCACCAGGTCATTCTAATGAAGGACGCAGCTATGCTTGACAAGATGTATGAAGTCAATCAAGCGTACTTTAAGGAACTGACGATGTATATCCTTGCGGGCAAGAAGAAACTTGAGACATGCACGAACGATGTGCTGCCTGAGTTGCGCAAAAAAGCGGCTGATTCTAAACTTCCGGAGGACGCGCAAGCCGCGAATGATTACGCGAACATGATAAACCGTTTCGAGAAAAAGCTGCATGACCTTGAACTGACGCGGATGATATCCATTCAGATGGCGCCTCAAATAAGGCTCATCCAGAATAATGACACCTTGATGATAGAGAAGATCCAGACATCGATCGTCAATACGATACCTCTGTGGAAAAGTCAGATGGTCCTTGCCCTGGGAATGCATCATTCGCACCAGGCAATGGAGGCCCAACGCCAGGTTACGAACATGACCAATGAATTGCTAACCAAAAACGCGGAAAAATTGAAGATGGGTACGATCGAAATCGCTAAGGAGTCCGAGCGAGGCATAGTCGATATCGAAACGCTTGTAACTACGAACCAGCGCTTGATCGAAACGCTTGAGGAAGTCCGGACGATCCAGTCTGAAGGCTCTCAGCGCCGCCGCGCAGCTGAAATTGAGCTTGGCCGCATCGAGGGTGAACTAAAACAAAAGTTGCTTGAAATGCGTGACAACCGGACAGTGTAAACATAACGGCGTTGCTGTTCACGCACTGCTGGAGTTCACAGTATCTGGAGTTCACTTGTAGCTGTAGTTTACTTGTAGCTTGGGAGCTGAGTAGTTATGAAGTTTGTTAAAAACAGGAAGTTTGCAATTTTGGTATCGGCGGCTATAGTCATTCTGGCGACGCTATTTGGCATTCGCGGGAGCATCAACCGTCTTGCGAGGAAAACTGAATCGATGTTTTACGATGGGGTATATCTTGTNGATGAAGGGTATACGCAGCCTGGGATAGACTCGCAACTCAAAAANCGCATCAACAGCGCTCTGGGTTACGCGCTTTTACTGGAAAGTCACCCCGAACTNGAAAAAGCCTCTAGNGAATTACTGTCGGCTCAACGCGAACTCATAGACGCGGAAAGCATTCGCGCTAAGTATTCCGCAAATGAGCGTTTGCAGCGCGCTTTCNTCAAACTAGCTGAAAACGCCGAGAAAGCTAACCTTTCCCAACGTGACGCGGACGCGGCGGAGCAATATGCGTCTACATTTATGGGTGCGTACACAATGATCCAAAACAGCGGGTACAATCAACAAGCCCGGTCGTACATGAGTGGCGCGTCCATCTTTGTACGGATTATAAGACCGTTCTTGTTTGTGACTCCCCCGCAGTTGTTCGCTTAACAGCTATACTATATATGGGAGGTAGATCAGTGAAAAAATATTTTATCATCGTGCTACTTGTAGCATTCTCGTTCGTGTTTGCGACGGGGCCGGGCGCGCTGGCACTTGTTTCGCCGAGTTCGGACTACTATGTCACCGACGCCGCGAATGTGCTGTCGCAAGTCACTAAACAAGACATAATCAACTCGAATGTCGACCTGGAACAACAATGTAACGGGGCGCAAATCGTCATCGTCACCGTAGAATATTTGGAAGGCATGAAATCTGACGAATACGCGACGCGACTATTTAACGACTGGGGCGTTGGCGATGGAAAGGCCAACAACGGTATGCTCTTGTTGCTGGCGACAGAAGAACTGAAAGGCTGGCTCGCGGTTGGCGCGGGGATTGCAGGCGTATTTACTGACGCTATGGTCGAAAACTACCTAGACGCATATTTCTGGCCTGAAGTAGACGCGCGTAGATACGACAACGCCGTTAGAAACATATGTGAAGCGCTGTTTTCGTGGTATGCCGACTATTACGGCGTCAATCAGGGCAATGTTCAAAGCGGCAGCAATAATAACGCACCCCCGACTGTAGGCAACGGATCTCGCGAACCTGGATATGACCAGGGCTACCAGCAAAACTATCAGCAGCCGCCGCGCACGAATGTGGGTTCTAATGTGGGTTCGAGCATAGTATCGTGCCTGTCGGTCATACCGGTTTTGTTATTCATCTTCGGTTTTATCGTCCTGATAGTGTTTATATCGGCAATCGGTGATCGGCGCAGGTACAGGTCGTATCATACGTATATGGGCATGCCGCCCCCGCGTTACCATTGGTGGTATATGTGGGGACACCGCCCGTACCGCACCTGGCATAACCCCCACCACCATCATTATCACGGCGGGCCGCGTGGTCGCGGAGGTTTTGGCGGACCACACGGTCGCGGCGGTTTCGGTGGGCCTCCCCGTGGTGGTCGCGGTGGTTTTGGCGGTCCTCCGCGTGGTCGTCCTCCAGGCGGTTCCGGCGGAGGCTTCGGCGGTGGCGGCGGGCG
>WRNV01000073.1 GCA_009776445.1 Oscillospiraceae bacterium
AAAATAATCGAGGGTGGCCAAACCAGAACAGAATCTGTCTTCAATGGGGTACTGGCGGCTTCGAAAAAGGCGCGGATTATCGCCATCCACGACGGAGCAAGGATATGCGTGGACAACGGCGTCATTTCGCGAGGGATTGCGGCGGTTTCAAAGTATCCGGCTGCAGCTCCCGGAATTCCGGTCAGTTCGACAATCAAAAGGGTAGTAAAAGGGATTGTACAGGAAACGGTCGATAGGGAAGACTTGTTTGAAATTCAGACCCCGCAGGTTTTCAAGGCGGAGGTCATCAAAGTCGCGTTAACAAAAACGCTAAAAGAGACAGATAGTATCACCGACGATTGCATAGCTGTGGAGCGCATGGGCCTTCCAGTTCATATTTTTGAAGGCTCACGAAGTAACATCAAGCTGACGACGCTTGAAGACATACTGATAGCGGAGACAATTCTCCAAACGCAAGGGAATCGCCCCATGGTGTTTGAATGATTTGTGAATTAAGTTGTCATGCTTTTTTATTTGTTGTATAATGATTGCCGCGAGGTCGTAATACTGCGCTCAAACCAAAAGGCGGCATACATAATATGATAACATTCAGCGAACTGCTCGAACTTATACAGGGATTCCTGCTGACACTCAGACAAACGGTGAACATCTGGGATTTAGTCGATATCCTCTTTGTCGCGTTCCTTATTTATCGCGTCTTGTCGTTTATGCGCAAAACAAGTTCCAGCAGTGTTATCAAAGGCATAGCGCTGATCCTGCTAGTGGCTTGGCTATCGAATTCTCTTAACATGAGCATTCTTAATTATCTGTTGCGCCAAGTGCTTCAACTGGGCGTAATCGTGGTAGTAGTGCTGTTTCAGCCGGAACTGCGCAAGATGTTTGAACAGATGGGCGCAAGTCGGTTGATTTTCATGTTCAGGAAGCGCGGTAGGTTTGAACACGTTGAAGCTGGAATAAACAATGTGGTTATAGCAAGCGAAGAAATGTCGAAAAACGAAACGGGCGCGCTAATTGTGTTCGAGCGTGATATAGGACTTAATGATTACGCCGTGACCGGCACGCGCATAGACGCTTATATGACCTCGGAACTTCTTCAAAACATTTTTTTCCACAACTCCCCCCTACACGACGGCGCCGCCATTGTGCGTGACGGCAGATTATTGGCGGCTGCGTGTATGCTGCCGCTGTCAAACAATATAAACTTGAGTCGCGATTTGGGAATGAGGCATAGGGCGGGCGTCGGGATCAGCGAACGTTCGGACGCAGTAGCAGTGATCGTATCGGAGCAGTCCGGGACGATCTCAGTAGCGATCGGCGGGATGTTAAAGCGTCATTTGACGAAGGATACTTTTGAAATTCTGTTAAGGAACGAACTTGTGCTTGACAGAAGGAAAAAGAAAAAGAAAAAAAACGTTAGAAAGCCCGGCGCGAAAAAGGCCAGCGCCTCAAAGGAGGTGCTTAAAAGTGATCTTGAGTAAAGTGCTTAATAAAATATTTTCCAGCAGGGTTTTCTACATGCTTTTCTCTCTTTTGGTCGCTATTGCGCTTTGGATGTATGTGGAAATAAACGTGAACCAAGAAAAAACCTATCCTGTACAGGATATTCCAATAGTATTTCGAAATAAAGAAGTGCTCACTGACAGAGGGTTGCTGATATCTTCGTATTCCCCACAGACAGTGACGCTTGAATTTGATTGCGCCCCTTCCGTGGCAGCGCGCCTGTCCAGCCAGACGCTCTCAGTGGAAATTGACCTCGCGAGTATAACTATGACTGGAACAAGGCCTTTGAGTTATGTTATAATCTACCCGTCCGACGTGACCAGAGAATCAATAAGCGCTGTGAGGCAGTTTGTCGACCGGGTGTCAGTAGTGGTGGACAGGCTTTTGGACTGGCAGGTCCAAGTCAGCGTCGACTACAGGGGGGGGACAGCTTCGGACGATTTGATAGCCGACGCGGCGATATACGATCCTCAAACAATAATTGTTTCCGGCCCTGAAGACGTAGTGACAAAGATAAAATCCGCAAATGTCCAAATCCCGAGAGAACGTTTATCCTCGACATTCACAGACGATTTAGGGTTTGTCCTCCTAGATGAAAACGATACGGAACTTGACGAAAACACTCTGATGATGGTGACGCCAAATCCAGATACAATACATGTAACTATACCTATCAGGCAGATGAAAGACGTACCGCTGAGCATAGCACTTATGTATGGCGCCGGCGCTACTGACCAAAATACCAACGTTATTTGCGAACCGTCGTATATCAAGGTAGCGGGCGATCCGGACGCTATCAGGGATTTCAATATAATAACTCTTGGGACCGTCGATTTGACGCGGTCGAGGGATGTGATGACGACAGAAGCTTTCCCCATAATAGTCCCGAATTATTTAACGAATTTGTCGGGCGAAACTGAGGCGACGGCGACAGTGGAGGTGTTAGGCCTCGATGTGGACTATTACAGCACCTCGAATCTCCATGTGATCAATACGCCGCCTGTTTACAGAGCGGAAGTGAGATCTCAAAGCCTTGACGTGTGGATTCGGGGGAGAAGGGAAGACCTAAATCAGATTTCTATTGAAAATATCCGAGTCGTAGCGGATCTGACAAACATGAGAGCCGGAACGTCGCGCGTTCTCGCTAAGGTCCATGTCGACGGTATCGACGCCGATGTCGGCGCGGTCGGGGAATACAGGATAACAGTTACGCTCCTCAGCGACGAACCGTAGATATGTTTGGATATATACGCCCGTTACAGGGGGAACTGAAATTACGGGAAATCGAGCGTTTCAAAGCATGTTATTGCGGTTTGTGCCACGCGTTGGGGGATAAATATGGAATGGCTGCCAGGCTGATCCTCAATTATGAGCTTGTTTTTCTAGCCATGCTGCTTTGGGGTGAGGATGAGACACTAGAGATTCAGCGCAGGCGCTGTATAGCTAGCCCACACAAAAAGAGACGGTACTGCGCGCGAAACGCGACGCTGGATTCTTGTGCGGGGTACAACGTGATCCTAGCGTGGTGGAAGTTACGGGACACGGCGGAAGACGAAGGCTTTATAAAATCCGCGCCGCATAGGCTCCTCTCGCAAGTTCTTTCGAGAGCATACAAAAAAGCGGCGGGCGAGTTCCCAGAATTTGACGCAAATGTGAGGTCATGCATCGCGGAATTGCGTGAATATGAATCCAGCGGCGAAAAATCGCTTGACGGGGCAGCGGATAAATTCGCGCGAATGTTATGCGCCGCTGTGCCCAGCGGAGAACCGGCGAATAAGGCGCGCCCTATGCAACAGTTACTTTATCACTTGGGTCGATGGATTTACATAACCGACGCGCGCGACGATTACGAAGGAGACGTCAAAGCGGGACGATATAACCCGATCGCGAATCTCGACCAGCATGGACATGAAACAATGACGGAAGCCTGCGCTCTGAGATTGGAAACGACGCTTTCACATTCAAATGACCTGGTTCGCCTAGCGTTTGAGCTCTTACCAAAAAACCCATGGTCACCGATAGTCGAAAATATTATATATTTGGGTATGCCCTATGTAAACGAACGCGTACTTGACGGCACGTGGAAAAATCGGAGATACGACAAAAAGCCGCAATCATATTTTTAAAGCCTACCGAAAGCTCAGCGAATGCCCACCGAAAGCCCGGCGAAATAAATTCTTAAAACTACCCAGTGAACTGCTACCAAAAAAGGAATGAGTTTGATATATGAATGATCCTTATAGCGTGCTTGGCGTTTCTTCAAGAGCTACTGATGAAGAGGTTAAAAAGGCTTACCATGATATGGTGAGAAAATACCACCCGGACAATTACCATGACAACCCACTTTCTGACCTTGCGCAAGAAAAAATGAAGGAAGTCAACGAGGCGTACAATAATATCATGACAATTCGCGAGGGGAGCGGAGGATATAGACCGGGCGCCAGGAGCGGCGCTACATCCGGGAGCAGCGTTGAAGGCGCAAGAGTAAGAGCTGCAATTAGTTCAGGCAATCTTGAACTCGCTGAACAGTTGCTAAAGAATTTCCCTTCAAGAAGCGCGGAATGGAATTTCCTTATGGGCAGCGTTTGCTACCGTAAGGGTTGGCTTGATGACGCGCTTAACTATTTTCGGATTGCTGCCGAGATGGAACCCAATAATTCTGAATACGCCGAGGCGATTGCCCGTATGAATAACTGGGGGAGCGCGTATAGGCCATACGGGGGAGGTCCTGTCCAGCAACAAAACTGCGACGCTTGCGATTGCTGCGCCGCGATGATGTGCATGAATATGTGCTGCCGTTGCGGTTAGTCTGACAGTTATGGACAAAAAGACGCGCAATTTGGTTTTATCGGCGCTTTTTGCGGCGCTCACCGTGATTTCACTCTATATTGCATCGGTGTGGCCAACAGGGCTTTTTGGCCTGGCTGCGTTTGCTTCGCTATTTGGAGCGGCGGCTATCATTGACTCGGGACTACTCTCGGGCGTATATGTTTATATAGCCAGTTCCATCGTAGGTTTGTTGTTGTTACCGAACAAAGCCCCGTCAATAGTATATATATTTATGTTTGGCTACTACCCCGTGATCAAGAGCTTAATTGAGCGCCTAAAATCGAAGATTGCGCAATGGACGTTAAAACTGGTCGCCTTCAACGCGTCGCTCACGATTTTATGGTTTTTATTCAAAGAGATGATATTCAACTTTGGAAATAATCCGCCTAGCCTGGTTTTATTGTATTTGGGCGGCAGCGTTGTATACGCCCTGTTTGATTACGGTTATACAAAGGTTATCTGGCTATATATCAACCGCGTATCAAGGTTTATAAATAAATAATCAGGAGGACCCATATATGATAAAAAGCATGACCGGTTTTGGCAGCGCGAAAGGCGTCTGTGAAAGGCTGGAAATATCTGTTGAACTAAAGAGCGTTAACAACAGATATCTCGACTGCACGGTCAAACTGCCGCGGGTTTTCAGCTTGATTGAGGAACCGCTCAAAGCTATCATTCAAAAGCATATCTCTAGAGGCAAGGTAGACGTCTATATAGCGATAGATACTTCTTCTTCTGAAGACGTCGAAATAAAAGTAAACCGTCACCTGGCAAAGGCTTATGTATTGGCGCTCACGTCAATGGCTGAAGATAACGGGTTGAGATGTGATATAAACGTAACGGATCTGACAAGGTTCCCTGATATACTGCAAGCGGAAAAACGCGAGGCTGATCCCGAAATCCTCATAGAAGGCATCGGCGGAATTCTCAAGGAAGCTATTTCAGGTTTTGACAATATGCGGCTTCGCGAGGGAGAGAAGCTCAAACAGGACATTTTGGCGCGCCTTACCGTTATTGGGAAGCTTACCGACCTCATCGAGGAAATCTCACCTCGGAGCGTCGCGGAATATAGAAAGAAACTCGAAGTTCGTATGAGTGAATTATTACAAACGTCCGGCATAGATGAAGAAAGAATATTGATGGAAGCGGCTATTTTTGCCGATCGTGTCGCAATAAACGAAGAGACAGTAAGGTTGCGCAGCCATATCGGACAGCTTAAGGAGTTGCTTGACAGTAAGGAACCTGTAGGTAGAAAAATAGACTTTCTAGTGCAGGAGCTAAACAGAGAAGCCAATACAATCGGCTCAAAGGGGAACGACGCGGAGATGTCAAGGAATATTGTCGATCTAAAAGCAGAGATAGAAAAAATCCGCGAACAGGCGCAGAATATTGAATGAATTGGTGATAGATTATGAAGCTCATTAATATCGGTTTTGGCAATATGGTTTCCGCCAGCAGGATCATAGCGGTTATCAGTCCCGAATCCGCCCCAATCAAACGGATAATAACAGACGCTCGCGAGAGGAGCCAGCTTATAGACGCGACTTATGGCCGACGAACCAGGGCTGTAATAATTACTGATAACGGTTCGATAATCCTTTCCGCGATTCAACCTGAGACTATTGCCGGACGGTTAACCGCGAAAAACGGTCAGGATGCCGGAGAGTCGGGCACTGAGTAAAGTGAAGGAAAATAAAAGACAGGTATGCTATATTATGGTAAACAACCTGGTATACCGCGCCGCTGATGAAATATTGTCTATCATCGCGGGATTGGGCGACTTTGATATTGCGCTTTAAGTCTGCCAACGAAAGGAACGAAAAATATGCTTTATCCATCACTAGCGAGTTTACTTAAGCAAGTTAACAGCCGTTATCTACTGGTAAATATCATCGCCAGGCGCGCGCGGGACATAGCTACTATTGCCATTGAGCGGGGGGAAAGTACCGATTACAAACCGGTGTCGAGAGCTATTGAGGAAATAGCCGCCGGCGAATTGCGGGTAACAATCCCCAACGAGTTATAAAGCTTGCCGGAATATGGGACCGACAATCGCAAAGATAGCTGTTAGCGCGGCAGTTTACGCAATCGACAAGCCGTACAAGTATACTATACCGGATAACCTGGTAGGGCACGTCGTCCCAGGCATGAGGGTTTTCGTGCCGTTTGGCTCAGGAAATAGGAAAAGCGAAGGGGTCGTCCTTTCGCTTGCGCCAGCCGACGAGCTAAAGAAACTTAAAAGCATTGACTCCTTGCTTGACGAAGAGCCAATATTCCGCGCAGAGGATATGAGGCTTGCGCTTTGGATGAGCGACAGATTTTTCTGCTCGGTGTACGAAGCATTGCGCGCAATGCTTCCCGCCGGGATGTGGTTTAAGGATGATGGCGCCAGACGATGCGGCGATAAAACAGAAAATGCCGTATCCTTGCAAGTTGGCAATGAAGAAGCCGCCGCGCTGGCGTTGCAAAAGACGAAGGGCGCACCGAAACAGGCGGCGGTTTTAAGTCTTCTCGCGAAAGAAGGGAGCATGGCGGTTAGGGAGTTGTGCTTTTTTGCGGATACGACGCCAGCTACAGTAAAGGCGCTCGAAAAGCAAGGTTTGCTGAAGCTTGACAAGCGAGAAGTGTTAAGAAAACCACATGTGGACGTTTCTGGGATTTCCGAACCGATACAGCTCAGCGATGAGCAGCGCGAAGCGTATGAAAATATTGTTCCGTTATTGGAGAGCGAAAAGCCTGAAGCCGCGCTTTTGTACGGAGTCACCGGTAGTGGGAAGACGCTTATTTACATTAAACTTATCGAAAGAGCTATCGCCTTATCTAAAACCGCAATCGTCCTTGTTCCAGAAATCGCGCTCACGCCCCAGACTGTGAGCATTTTCACATCATATTTCGGGGAGAGCGTAGCTGTATTACACAGCGCACTTGGAATAGGCGAGAGGTATGACGAATGGAAACGTGTCAGCAACGGCGCTGTTCGTGTAGTGGTGGGGACCCGCTCGGCAATATTCGCTCCCCTTCGGAATATTGGGCTAATCGTTATAGACGAGGAACAGGAACATACATATAAATCGGAAAACAGTCCACGTTATCACGCTAGGGACATAGCCAAATATCGAGTCGCCCACTCAGGTGCATTGCTGCTCCTATCTTCAGCGACTCCGTCAGTGGAGAGCATGTATAGCGCGAAATCGGGTAGATATAAACTATTTCGCCTAAAGAAACGATACAACGAAAGAGAACTGCCGCCTGTCATCATCGCCGATATGAAGGTTGAGCTGAAAAATGGCAATACCAGTTCAATCGGTTCGGTTTTACGCCAGGAACTCGATAAGAATATAATAAACGAGGAACAGAGCATCTTGTTTATCAACCGCCGCGGGACAAACCCGCTTGTGACGTGCGGAGAGTGCGGGTATACTTTTAAATGCAGATGTTGCAGCGTTTCCATGACATACCATTCCTCAACCCAACGTTTGCTTTGCCACTATTGCGGTCTGGCGCTACCTGTCCCAACCGTTTGTCAGGATTGTGGCGGGAAACTCAAGTTTGTCGGCGCCGGGACGCAAAAGGTCGAATCGGAGTTGCTCGAACTCTTTCCTGGAATTAGCGTGATCCGTATGGATGCGGATACCGTAGCGCGGGTTAATTCTCACAACAAGCTGCTATCGCGTTTCCGCTGTGGGAAAGCGCAGATTTTACTGGGTACTCAGATGGTAACAAAGGGCCTTGACTTTGAAAATGTTACGCTTGTCGGAGTTTTATCGGCGGATATGTCGCTTTATATGAGTGACTATCGCGCGTATGAGAAGACTTTTTCCCTTATTACTCAGGTCGTTGGGCGCTCTGGCCGGGGGGAAAAGCCCGGAAGGGCGGTCATCCAGACCTTCACGCCGGATAATGATGTGATAATGCTGGCGTCTAATCAGGATTTTGACGGGTTTTATGAAAGGGAGATGGTTTTCCGCAGAGCGCTGGGCAGCCCACCAGTAAATGATCTCATGACGCTTGCGGCTTCAGGCGTAGACGAGTCGGCGACGCTTCTTGCGTGCTTAAAAATGCGAAAGGCTCTGGAGGGGTATTTTCGTGATATTAGCGGAATAAAACTGCTTGGGCCGGCACCGGCGCCCGTTCCAAAACTGAAAAATAAATATAGATACAGGTTGCTTGTGAGTTGCGAAAATACAAAAAAAGTCAGGGATACAATAGCGCATACTGTCAGACAAACTTTGAAGGACAAGCAGTGCAGGGGAGTATCAGTATTCGCGGATGCCTATCTATATGATTAAATAAAGGGGAATATGCGTTTTATGGCTATCAGAAATATACTGCGCGGTAATGATCCAGCCCTTTTAAAGACAAGCCGGATCATTACGGATTTTAACAAAAGGCTTCACATGCTCCTTGACGATATGCGCGAAACCCTCGTCGAGGCTAACGGTCTGGGCCTTGCGTCGCCACAGGTTGGAGTGTTGCGCCGGGCGGTTCTGATCGTCGATACCGAAATCGCCGACAAGCCGATGGAAGAGCAGATAATAGAAATGGTCAACCCGGAAATCATAGAAGAGTGTGGCGAGCAGACGGGTAATGAGGGGTGTTTGAGCGTTCCCGGGGTTTATGGCATCGTTACGCGCCCCGAGCGTGTCAAGGTTAAGGCGCAGGATCGATATGGAAACTATTTTGAGTTGCTCTTGTCAAATACCGCAGCGAGGGCAGCTTGCCATGAGGTCGACCATTTAAACGGGGTTATTTTCACTTCGTTAGCTGAGCGTTTCCTCACTGAGGAGGAATTGGATAGACTCGCTGAGGATCGAACAGAAAACGAGCAGGATAACGAACAAAAACCAGATTTGTAGTGGCGGGTAATTGACGGGTGGGATGACAGCGATGAGAATTATATTCATGGGTACTCCGGACTTCGCCAGAAAATCGCTTGAGCGCCTTATCGACGATGGCTACGATATTGCAGGAGTATTTACGCAACCGGACAAACCGCAGGGCAGGGGATTGAAGCTGACGTTCAACCCGGTGAAAGAACTGGCGCTCTCGCGTGGGATTCGGGTATTTCAGCCGGTTATGCTCAAAAACGAGTCTGTACTTGGTAGCCTTGCCGAATTGAAGTGCGATCTGATAACAGTAGTAGCCTACGGAAACCTCTTGCCACGCGAGATTCTCGATTTGCCGCCGCTTGGATGCGTAAATATCCACGGTTCACTGTTGCCAAAGTATCGCGGAGCTGCGCCTATACAATGGGCGGTTCTCAATGGAGAAATCGAGACGGGCGTCACTTCGATGTTCATGGCTAATGAGATGGATGCCGGCGATATACTGTTTTGCAAAAAGACGCCAATAGGCGATGGTGAAACCGCCGGAGACGTTTATGACAGACTCGGTACTTTGGGCGCTCGGTTATTGAGCGAAACAATAAGCGCTATATTGGCGGGCACAGCCGTCGGGACGCCGCAAAACCACACGGAAGCGACTTTCGCGCCATCTTTGAGAAAGGATATGTCGCTAATCGATTGGACAGACACTTCCGTCAGGATAAGGAACAAAGTACGCGGGTTAAATCCATGGCCAATAGCAACTGCCAATTTCAAAGGTAAAACATTCAAAATATTCTCCGTAGATATTGGCGAAAGAAAAAAAGAATATACACCCGGCACGATTGTCGCGGCTGACGCGAATGGTTTGGAGGTCGCTTCCGCTGATGGTACGGTCATTGTCAGACAGTTGCAGGAGCCCGGCGGAAAACGCTTATCCGCAGCGGACTATCTCAGAGGACATGATCTTTGAAAAAGGATGGTAGTTGGTGATGCCCAACAAAGCGAAAACAGCGAGCAAACCGATTATCAGCGCACGTGAAGCGGCGTTTAGAACGCTCGCGTCGTACAGGCGCGATGGAGCATGGCCGGATAAAACCCTTGACGGCTTAATAGTAAGAAATAATATGTCAGCGCGCGAAGCGGCTTTAGCGACACGGATCATTAACGGAGTTTTGCAGAACATGATGCTCTGCGATTTTTATATAGCGAGCTTTTCTTCCATTGAAATCAGAAAAATAGAACCCAGCATACTCGATATATTGAGGATGTCGATTTACCAGTTAGTTTTCATGGATAGAATCCCAGATCGCGCCGCTGTATACGAAGGCGTCGCGCTTGCGGAAAAAATCTCGAACCAACGCGCAGCCGGCTTTGTCAACGCGATGCTGCGAAGAGCGTCGCAAGCCGCCAAAAACGATGATTTGCCAATTGTTAGCGGAAATACAGTCCATATCCTATCTATTCGATACAGCCACCCGGAATGGCTAATCTTGGAACTCTTAAAAGTTTTAGACGTCAAATCTGTTGAGCGATTTCTTTCGGAAAACAACGAACATAACTTACCGATATTTGCGCAGGTAAACACTCTGCGAACAGATGCTAATGGAGCGCTCAGTTCGCTGTTGGCTGAAGGTATTGGCGCGGCGCGCCACGGATGGTTGGATGGTTGTATCCAACTCAAGGGCGCGCGTGGCATATCACGCATCGACGCGTTTGCAAAAGGATTTGTTTATATACAGGATCCGGCTGCACGGCTTTCGGTTTTGGCTGCAGGGCTGAAACCGGGGGATTTCGTCATAGACGGTTGTGCGGCGCCTGGCGGGAAGTCATTTGCCGCTGCTATCGAAATGAAAAATAGCGGCAAAATTATCGCCTACGATATTAATAAAGAAAAACTTGGACACATCGAGAAAGGCGCCGCCAGGCTTGGAATCAAAATAATAGAAGTTATGGAAAAAGACGCGCTGGCGGTTGAAGATACATTGGTTGGAAAAGCGGATATCGTATTTGCCGACGTCCCATGCTCCGGTTTTGGGATTATCCGTAAGAAACCAGAAATACGTTATAAATCTGAATCGGAAGTCGAGGGCCTTCCTGATATCCAAAAACAGATACTTCGTTCGCTGTCACGATATGTCAAACCGGGAGGCGCGCTTATATACTCGACGTGTACTGTGCTATGGCGCGAGAACGAAAATGTCGTCGATTTGTTTTTACGCGACAACAAGGAGTTTCACAAAGAGGCGTTTTCCATCCCGGGAGTTGGGTACGTTGAAAGCGGCAAGACGACTCTCTGGCCGCATATTCATGGGACAGATGGGTTTTTCATTTGCAAAATCAGGAGGAAAGGCATTGGATGATGAGAAATAAGCGGGATATAAAATCTATGCTGCCTGCCGAGCTTGAAGAGTATTTTAGTATTGTGGGTGAGCGCGCGTATAGGGCAGAGCAGGTATTTCGATGGTTGCACAGCGGCGCGGCGGCTTTTTGCGAAATGACAAATCTTCCAGAAACATTGCGCGAAAAGCTGAATGGAGAATTCTATATAACTGCGCCTGAGATTGTTGATAAGCAGGCTTCGCAGTCGGATGGATCAACAAAATATTTGTGGCGATTGTCAGATGGCTCAGAGATTGAAAGCGTCGTTATGGAGCATGATTATGGCAATACTGTATGCGTATCGACGCAAGTCGGATGCCGTATGGGATGTGTTTTTTGCGCGTCGACGCAGGGTGGGCTAGTCCGCAATCTCGCGGCGTCTGAAATTTTAGACCAAGTGCTTTTCTCAGGAAAAGAATTGGGGGAAAAGCTGTCAAACGTTGTCTTGATGGGCATTGGGGAACCGCTTGACAATTTCAGCAACGTGACGCAATTTCTGAAGATCGTCACTCATCCCTCCGGAATATGCGTTGGAGCGAGGCATATATCGCTTTCTACATGCGGGATAATAGAAAATATTGACAAATTGGCCGACTATGATATACAATTAACTCTAACAGTATCGCTCCACGCGCCCGATGATGAGACAAGATCGCTACTGATGCCGATCAATCGCGCCAATGGCGTTGGTAAACTGCTAGATACTTGCGGCGAATATTTTCTCAAAACAGGTAGGCGGATATCATATGAATACGCTATGATAGAAGGAGTCAACGACACACATCGCCATGCGGAGGAGCTCGCTCGGAAGCTGAAAAAGACCGGTAGTCATGTAAACTTGATACCACTTAGCAAGATAGCGGAAAGTCCGCTAAAAGCAAGTTCGTCTGAAAACGTAAGAATGTTTGCGGAGTATCTCATGAAAAACGGGATCAACGTAACGATCCGCCGTAGCCTGGGCGGGGATATTAGCGCGTCATGCGGGCAATTGCGCAGCCGCCATAAATGTCAAAATAATCGTCAGTGAATTTCAAATTGCAGATTGTGTGAGGATGATATGGAGTTATGGGGGATAACCGATAGCGGTAAGATAAGGAAACAGAATCAGGACTCTTTTAGGACGCTCTTAGATGAGAATAAGGGCGTGGCTGTGCTTATCGTATGCGACGGTATGGGTGGGGCAAAAGCAGGCAATGTTGCGAGCGCTCTCGCTGTTGACGCGTTTATTGACCATATGGGCGGGTGCATAGAAAATATTGGCGACAGCAGCGATACTGCAGCTAGGCTTACTGACGCTGTACTGGCGGCGAATAAAGCAGTTTACGAACAGAGCATCCAGGACGAGCAATACGAAGGAATGGGTACGACCCTGACAGCCGCGATTTCCACTAAGGAAGGTGAAGTGGTAGCCAATATCGGGGATAGTCGCGTCTACCGTATCACAAAAAACAGCATAACGCAGATCACCAAGGATCATTCTGTTGTTGAAGATATGATTATGAGAGGCGACCTGACGCGCGCCGAGGCGCGTAGACACCCCAACAAACACCTAATAACGCGCGCGCTTGGCACAAGCAGCGAAGAATCTCCGGATGTGTTTTTTACAAGCCTTGACCAAGACGACTACATGCTCCTTTGCTCTGACGGCCTTTCAAACGTAGTATTTGACAACGAAATACTATATGAGCTTCAACGCGGAGCAAGCATCAGAGAAAGCTGTGAGGGCCTTGTTGAAATGGCTCTTTCGCGTGGGGCGCCGGACAATGTGACGGCGGTATTATTTCGAAAGTAACCGCTCAACCGCTGAGTATGAACGAGCATTAAAAACTTTACGTCTTGCCTTGTTTTTTTGTAAGATTGTTCTGTGCGGCAGCATAGAATCCTCGTAAGGTGGTGTATATATGGACAGTAACGATAAATATATTGGTAGAATACTTGATAATAGATATGAAATTTTAGAACTCATCGGGACAGGCGGGATGGCGCTGGTATACAAGGCGCGTTGCCACCGCCTCAACAGGATGGTAGCTATTAAAATACTAAAAGAAGATCTAGCGAGCGACGAAGAATTCCAGAGACGTTTTTATACCGAGTCCCAGGCTGTAGCGATGTTATCACATCCGAACATTGTTGCCGTATACGACGTAAGCCGCTCCGGAAACATAGAATATATTGTAATGGAGCTCATTGAAGGGATAACTCTTAAGCAATACATTAATAGAAAGGGATTGCTTAACTGGAAGGAAGTCTTGCACTTTGCGACCCAGATAACCAAAGCTCTAAGCCACGCGCACTCAAGGGGGATAATCCACCGCGATATAAAGCCGCACAACATAATGATTTTAAAAGATGGCAGCGTGAAAGTCGCGGATTTTGGCATTGCGAGGCTTCTTTCTGTACAAAACACCTTGACGCAGGAGGCTTTGGGTTCAGTCCATTACATATCGCCTGAGCAGGCAAAGGGCGGACACGTTGACGCGCGTTCCGATATTTACTCAGTGGGCGTTGTGATGTATGAAATGCTGACCAGCCGCCTACCCTTTGTTGGAGAGTCAGCCGTATCGGTTGCTATCCAGCATATAAGCGCTATCCCACTCATGCCGCGTGATATCAACCCCGATATACCGGCTGGTCTAGAAGATATAACGATGCACGCTATGGAACCTGATCTGAGTTTACGCTTCACGACTGCCGATGAGATGCTCAATGACTTGGAGGATTTCCGTAAAAATCCGTCGATCCTATTTAACTACGCGATGTCAGCCCCGGATAACAGGCAATCGCCGGACATGGAGGAGTATCAGGAAACAAGGGTGATACATAGGGGGGCTATCATTAACCAGGACGGGTTGCCAGCAAAGGTCGAACGCGTGGCGACGCCGGCGACTCAGGCGAAACGGCGGACGCCTGTAAAAGCTGAAATGAGCAGCGATGAATATCGAGCCGTAAAAAAGCGGGCAAACAACACATCGACTCTTATAGGTATTTTCAGCATTGTCGTGTTTCTTATCGCTGTGGTCGTTTTCATGTGGAATTATTTGCTCAAGGGCATATTCGTTCCGGAATACAGGGAGCAAATAACAATTCCAAGGTTCATAAACCGGAAGATCGACGATATACTAAGCAATGAAGAATTTAACGAGCAATATAGCTTTAATGTGAGTTATGAAAACAATGACGAATATAGCGATGGAATTGTTTTTTATCAGAATCCTATGCCTGAACGGCAACAAAGCGCGTTGCCGGGGCGCAAGATCAACGTCGAGCTTGTCGTATCAAGCGGGGAAGAACCGCCGCATATTATGCCAAATCTGTTAGGCTTACATTATGCGGACGCGAAAAACCAGCTTATCAGTCTTAATCTGGATCTGGACATTGTTGAAGAGTCTGTGACAAGCGATGTTGAAAGGGGTTATGTCGTAGAAACAAGACCCGATGCGGAAGGAAAGATTTCCAGAGGCAATACAGTGGTGATTGTGCGTAGCGCCGGGCCGGACAAAAGAATGGAAAAAGTACCCGATATCATAGGCAGTTCAAGAGAAGCCCTCGAGAGCGCGTTTAGGGATCTAGATCTTACACCCGATTTCAAAGTGATTGCAGGCAACGAACCGGAAGGTACGGTGCTAATCATTTCTAAAGCAGGACAGGAGGTCGAGGTTCCGGCGACAATAACTGTATACATTTCACAAGGTCCACCGGAAATAACACCGCCGGAAACAGAAGACCCATCCACGGTTGATCCAGGTACGATCACTCCGCCAGTGGATGATCCGGGTTTAATAACCCCGCCAGTGGACGATCCTGGTACAGAAACCCCGCCGCCGGAGCAGCCGGGACCAGACAACCCGCCGCCGGAGCAGCCGGGACCAGACAACCCGCCGCCAGACG
>WRNV01000074.1 GCA_009776445.1 Oscillospiraceae bacterium
AAACTGGTACTGAGCGGGATGATAAGCATCATCGCTAAAATTGCCGCAACTACTGCTTTCGATTTTCGCATTTTTACACTCCTTCCTAAATTGAACACATTAGTTGGTGAAATTGCATGTCTATACGTATGCATATAACGCGGCAAAACGGGATCATCCGAATCGACGCGATATGCACGCAAGGAAGCCACGGCATTCCCCCCCAGGATGTGACTATCCTTATATAGTGATTATAAAGCAGTAATGTTGGATTATCAATTAAATTTATGACGTTAATTAACAATATTCTGACCTTTTGCTGCTGTTCAGAGGGCATCCGAAAAACTCGCAATGGTTACAGGCTCCGCACACAAGTTTGTACAATTGAACAAGTTTTCATCGCAGTACTAGTGCGTTGGCTGTAACCAATCTGTGTTTTTGGATGCCCACTGAACAGAAACTGACCTTCTGCTCATTAAAAGCGAGCGCTGCCCGTAACCGATATAGGAAAACGGGTATGCGCTCGCTATAGGAATACTAACAGGTACTAACAGAAGCTAACCCTTTGATCCGGCAATCTCAATCTCATAAATTGACGGATAGCCTCCTGTGTTACTGCTTCCGGTCACTTGGACAACGATATACCGGGCTTTCACTTTGTTTAGCTGGTCGGTGATCTGTGTGCCTCTGGTTGTGTTATCACTTTTATTGACGAGCAGCGTATACTCGCTGTCAGCGTCAAAATTGTAATTTGCGGCGCGGGACGCGCTCCAGTTTGAGATTTCGGACGTCCTTCCATAAACCTTCCACTGGTAGTAACGCCCACTTGGGTCATACCAGTACATTCTGATATCGTCAAGCTCACATTCTTCGCCGAGATCGATCTCTATCCAACTTGGCCAGATAGCGCCGCTACTCGCCCACCTGGTGCCACTGGTGTTTCCGTCTACCGCGTTTGCGGCGGGATTTGCTGTTTCAAAGCTGCTAACTCTTGTCTGCGCCCTCAATGCAAGGTTGTCGTAATATATCATCTCGGCATATTCAATAGTCGTTGCGTCAATTAGCGGTATATATGTTTCGCCATCCCATACGAATAGCTTATAAGTCATTCCAACAACATCCTCGGGGACGATTATTGATACCCTTGTCGTGTTTGACGCGCCCGCATCAACTTCCATGTCCTTACTCACCACTGAATATAGCCTGCCAGCCTGATCATATAGAGCCGCGATGCATGATATGCTTCCATCAAAAGATCCATTATCGATCGATACGTCAGCGTCGATCGGCTTTCCCGCTGCAAGCTTCAGGTTTTGGATTGCCCTGCCCTCCGTAGTCACATTTACGTCGATAGCCCAGGGATATACCCTGAAGCTTCGCAATCTATTAATAGCATTGCTACCGTTGCCAACAAAAGTAAGGCAAATATCATGCTCTCCAGAAACAGACTCGATTTGGCTGGTTACCCACCTGTAAGTCGACGAACTACCCGTATTAAGTAGCGGAATACTAGCGAGTAAAGGACCGTTTTGGTGATCGAGACGAACATCAACATAAGCGATATTACTATTTCCCGTATTTCCAGACGCGTATTCAAAAGCTATTAGCCCCGCATCACCCGCGCCAAAGTCAATATCACGGTACTTGATCCAGTCGCCGCTGTCAATGTTGTCAATATAGTCCGTACGCTTCGCAACAGTGTTACCGTTAAACGTAACATCGGCAAAACTGTTGAAATCAAGCGCGCTCACGCCCTTATTTGCGTCTTTAGCGGTGACCAGGCCTACGTACATAGCATCCTGCAAATTCTTAAGAGCGTATCGTTTCTCGTTTGCGGAAGCGTTCGCGGCGCCAGACACTATTTGGGCAAAGTCAATCGCTTTACTCAGCTTAGCAGCGCTAGTTTTGGAATACTGTGTCGCGTCAACGCCTCGTGCCTGTCCGATATTCCATACAAGCTCGTCCTGGCCTTCCGGCGCTTGAGGCAACCGTATTGAAAGATCGTCAATGTAAGCTACGAAATTGCCTGATTGGCCGTTTGGATTGTTATAATCCAGCATTATTCTTTCAACGGTTGATTCAGGGGCGCATTTGTAGAGGTCAACGGTAACAGTGACCCATTCGCCCACGACGCCATGCCCAACATTGGGATGTATCCTCACGTTTTGGTTAATATCGATTGCCGCAGTACGATCGCGCAAGTTGGATCCGCCATTGTACATGTTTATATCGCCGTCATAGATTGGCATGTCAATGGCGACATACCGGCCAAGATCATTCCCCGCGTAGAACTTATAGGTAAGTATAGTTCCTGGGACGATTTTAAATGGGCTATCAGTTACTATATCGAAATAAACATAGGCGCTGGTTGGGTTGTTATCCGAACCTGATATTTTGAGTGATCGGGAACCCGAAAACGCCTGTTCCGTCGACAATTCACAACGCTGATTGGTCACGTTGTTAACAGTGCCTGTCGTCGTATTTTCTACCGGCGCGGGGCTGCCAACCTCAAAGTCCGTAAAGCCGTTGAATGGATTGAATTTACCAGTATTTGCGCGTGCCTTCTCATCGTGAAGGCTGGACGCCGCAATCGTCCTGGAGTTGTCGTTAACTGCCGTGGCTGCGTAAATGAGTACGCCCTCGTTGTTTGGTAGGGTAACGCTGGTCGCGCCCGCCGGAATGTCGAGGGAATAAGCAAACATGTATGTTGTTGCCAATACGTTGTCTTCACCATCAGTATGGCGATGCGTCGCCACGAAACCGGGTGCCTGGTTTTTAACATAGCCTTCTCTCACCAGGGTAAAGTTGTCCCAGTTTGCTATGTTCTCACTATAATCGCCAATTTCGACAGTAGTTGAACTGCTACCAAACGTAAAAGGTACAGCTATATCGCCCACAGTTGAAGAAGCCAGAATTTTTAGAGTATTAAAGCCCGAAGGTAAATTGACCGTCTGACCGCCGGCAGCCACCGCGTTGAGCGCTCCATCGGCCTTGCTTCCCATCTTGTATTGCGTTGCGCCGGCAATAATCGTTTCGGGGACAAGCTCCGCAGGGAAGCAGTCTTTCATCAATGTCATCCCACCGTCGGATTTGTTTTCGTTAGACGAGAATACATCCCTGTTATACGGCAGGTCAACCGGTGTCTGAGCCTTTTTCTGTCCCTGCGCCGTTGGCTGTAAAGTCAGCGCAAAAGTCTTAACGTCGTATCCACCGATATCAAACACGAGTTTGCCATCAACTACCGTCGCCGGCCCTATTGACTCCTCGGAAGCGTATATTTCGCGCGCGCTAATAATTCCGTCTCCCATTGAAAGCTCTACTCCTGCCGCAGCTACGCCCGAGCCTTCATTTACGCGCACTACTACTTCATTGCTGCGTTCCGCCTTTTTGACGGTGCGGACGATAACCCTGTCGTTGCTTATGGAAGCAAAACTGTAATCGTCTCCCAAACGCCCGTCATGCGAGGTGGTTTGGAACGCTTTCATAGGTTGATTAAAAGCTTCCGCTTCCTCTTGAGTGCCGCTGCCACTGAAACTGCCGCTATGGCCATATATGCCGAAAGCGAACCGATTCTCGCCGAATTCCTGAGTGCGTTGCCCTGAAGGTACAAGCGTCTTGCTATGGATTTTTTCAGGGTAAGGGGTATGAATCAGGGTAAGGCGCAACTGGGAATTATTCGGCTTATCTATGCCATATTTGCAGTCATTAAGGATTGATACGCCAAACGCGCCGTCAGTAGCGGTCATATCCGCCCATTTCTGATGAGGGACCTCCGCCTTGTATCCCGCGCTGGAACTGTTTGCATTGTTGCCGCGCTCGATAGCGCCCAGACCTAAATCATATGTAGCCCTCGCGTTAGACGATCTTAGGTCGAATACGGCTTTCAGGAAAGATGCGTATTCATACCAGTCAACCACATTGTCTACCCTAACGACGTTGCCAGCGGCGGAAAGACTGACTATCTGACTGTATGTGGAATCTCTGTATTTGCGGTCAATCTGTAATGAAACTCTTGCAGGTCCGTCTTCAAGTACTGTTATTGACGGTGCGCCTGTGCTGCCCACGTATCCTTTCTGCGGGGTGGTCACATTCCAATAATCGCTCAATATCAACTCCCATGCGCCATAGCTGGTATTGTTGCTATTATTGAACTGCGCCAGGCGGACAGGATTATTTAGTAGCTCCTGGCTGATTGTTTTGTCGTATATGCTGGAAATATCCCCGTTTGCGTCAATTGTCACATTATATTTATCGTTTGACAAAGCATTGGCAGAAACCGAAAGACTACCGCTTATGGCGCATGGCGAGGTTGAGGGGCGGACTTCATACGTCCTATAGCCCAATGAACTCACTGTCGCGATAAATACGATATCAAACTGGGTGCCCTGCTTCTTAGTTATTTGTGACGCCACTTCATTACCGGAAGTGTCAAAAACCCTGACATAAGGCGTTTCTGTCAGCATGTCAACTGTGGCTTCAACCGCATCGCAACGTTTATAGGACAGCGGGTTGTTGACCACAAGCGGCACGCTGCCCGCGCTTACAGATGTTTTCATTAGCGCTGCGACGCCGTCCACGCTGCTTGTATATTCGGACGCGAATTCCTTTATTGAAATCATGTAGTCGTTTTGAGATCTAGTGAATACCTGAGACGTAGCCGTTCCAGTTATGTCATCGTGGAACTGGTGGCGTATCAATGTATTCCACGCTTCGTTGAATTTTGCCAATGGATAATCGGAAGTCCCCAGCCAGTTAGCCGCTACGGCGGAACGCTCCGCCCTGTCACCGATCTGTTCCCCCATCCGGTTCCAGCGTTTGGTTATTGTCTGGGAACTGTAAGCGCCTGTGCCATGCTGGCGCAGCAACATCTCACCGTTGTAGGAAGCTGTCATGCCGTCCCGCTGTGTTTGGGTCATGTCGCGGAATACCTGATCAGACGAGGCTTGCACTACATTAACATTGGTTGCCGAATTGGAAGCCGCCTGTGTGGTCGCGATCCTGACGGAGTTTGAGTCCGCGCCGCCGCCCAGGTCGCCTTCACCAACCATAACGCTTGCCGCGTTGTAACCGGCTGCCTTGTTTTGGTTAAGCCTGGTGATATCACCGGAAACCCCGCGGAAATCCGTCTTTCGGGCAGGCCAGGCGGCCTTGATATTTGCAATTGTATATTTTCCGTTTACACCGTACCATTTGCCTATATCAAACGGACGCGACGATATTGCCATATTGCTGTCAGTCAGCTTCATGGTGGTGAAGCCGAGCAGGTTCGAATGTTCCGCTATGGATGGAAGTGCATAGCCGAAACCAAAACAGTCCGGCAGGAATATGTCTTTTGAGCGCTTGCCGAACTTATCCTCAAAATAGTTATTCCCATAAAGGAAATTTCTGAATAGCGCTTCAGGCGATGGGACGTTAACATCGCCGTTTTCAATGGCGGAACCCGAAACGGACCAATTCCCTTTATCAACGTATTCTTTTAGTCTTTCGAATTCTTCAGGATAGTACTCTTCAGCGAGTTGATAGCGATATCCGCCTTCAAAACTGAAGTTATGTTCGGGATATTTTTCAAATAGGCTGAAATTCTCATGCAGAGTATTTGGCAAAAGGTACTTTACGGTATATTCTTCCTGCCAATTCCATACTGTGTCAAAATGGTTTGTCGCCGTGATGTATAGGCGATCGGCATTAAGAAAATATTCCGCATTTACGGTTATAATATTAATGGATAGTACAAAAATCAACGTTAATACAACCGCTAAAAAGATTTTTTTCAAATTAATCACTCCTCAATTAAAATTAATTATACATTTGATCTCCGTTTTCTTTTTCTTTCACTGAAATGACGCAAGAATAGTACTAACGATTCTTGCGCAAAAGAGCCACGACACTTCCCCCCCAGGATGTGACTTCTTTACATAGTGATTATAAAGCAGTAATGTCGGATTATCAATAAAATGTGTGACAAATACTAACAATATTCTGACCTTCTGCTGCTGTTCAGAGGGTATTCGGGAGCGGGCAAAATGAACATGGGGCTGGCGGACCAACCCCATGTTTTAGCCAGATAAATTTTTCTGCTGTTCCCAGGTTATTTGGCAACGATGTCAGGCCCTAACATAAGCGGACGAGCGGTATCAAGGCTCTTAGACATGAAACCCATATCAATCGAGCAAATCATGTTATCCCTACTTACATTTGGGTAATTATAAGCTATGGAAAACATCAGCTCATCGCCCTCAGACAGTGGATCCGTGGCTGAGTTGCGCCTGAACGAATTGAGTGGTATTGCAATGGTGTAGATAAAGGTATCGGTATCGCCAACTCTTTTAATGCTATAGTTGTTGTAACCGGTAGGCAGGGCTGTTGTACCCGTACCATTAGCCCATTGCCAATGTGAGGGACCTGACGCGGTCAAGGCGAATCCATATTCAGATCTGGTGCCCGTCCTACCGCTCCAAACGTTGACTTGAATACCGCAACCCTGCCAAAGGGTTCCGGAGCCAGGCCTGGCGGCCATCCAAAGCGGATCAGTAACGATCATGCCCAGATAGAGGTTGTTAGCGTCATAAGCCAGATAGATGTCTGACGCAAAATCGGCAGGAGGATACCCGTCCACTGGATAATAATACGTCAAATCGACGCCTTCCGCACCAACGGCTAAGGTATAAACTTTACCACCCCATTGAGCGGGGTTTAATGTGCCGTCCATTGGAGGCGCAGTCTCAAACCTGCCTATGGTCTTTGTCTTATCAACAAGAATTACCGGTTCCCTTAAAGGAATATATGACTCTGCATCCCATATGAACAGTTTATATAACATACCGGCTGCCGGTATATCCAGTGATACCTTGACATTACCTCCCTCTCCCTTTGGAGCCGACAAGTTTACTGTTTGTACAGAGTAAAGCCTTCCTGCCTGGTCGTAAAGGCCTGCAATAACCGATACATTGCTTTCTTCACCTCGCTTTGTCAGCGTTACGTCAGCCACTACGGCGCCACCTACCGCATCCCTCAGATTCTGTATCGGATTTCCGTTTGAAGTAAGGGTTACGTTAAATGACCACGGTGAGGTTTCAAAGGCTTTTATACTGCGCAAGTTGTTCACTACGTTGCCGTTGGCGTTGAAAAGCAAGCATATGTCCCGCTCTCCCGTAATCGGGATTTCTGTTACTGCAGACGACCAGTTATATGTTGACGAACCGCCGGTCGATGGAAGAGGTACCCTGGCAATCAACGGGCCGTTCTGGTGATTCAAGCGAACATCCACATAAGCATTGGTATTATATGAAGAAGTGTACTCGAAACCGATTTCAGCTGGCGCTGTATCACCAAAATCTATACCACGGAAAATAATGAAGTCGCCGCTTGTTATATTGTTTATGTAATCCGTACGTTTTGCAATAGTGTTGTTGTTGAACGTTACGTCGGAGTAGGAGTTAAAATCCAGCGCGCTTATGCCATTGTACGGATCCTTAATGGTTACTAAATCATTGTACATTGCCTTCTGCAAATTCGTAACTGCGTATTGGATCTCATTTCTGGAAGGGTTAGCGGTGTTTACTACAATGTTACCCAAATCTACCGCTTTATTCAGGTTCTCGACGCTGGTTTTTGAATACTTTGAAGTATCCAACGCGCTTGCCCGCTCAATACTCCATACGAGCTCATTTTGGCCTTCCGGCGGTTGTGGCAACTGTATCGAAAGATCGTCTATATACGCAAAGAAATCACCTGTTGTACCGTTGGAGTTGCTATAGTCCAGCATGATTTTCGATACAGTAGACTCTGGGGCACATGCGTATAGGTCAACGGTGACAGTAACCCATTCGCCTACGACGCCATGACCTGTATTGGGGTGTATCCTGACATTTTCGTTCATATCTAGAGCAGAAGCGCGGTCGCGCAAGTTGGAACCGCCGTTATACATGTTGATATCCCCATCATAGATTGGCATATCTATAGCCACATACCGGCCAAGGTCGTTTCCAGCATAGAATTTGTACGACAAAGTGGTTCCCGGCACAATTTTAAACGGGTGATCTGTTATTATATCGAAATAAACATAAGCAGATGACGCATTATTGTCTGTGCCGGATATTTTGAGCGATTGCGTCCCCATAAATGCCTTTTCTGTTGACAGTTCACATAGTTGATTGGTTACATTACTTCTGCTTGACGCAGTATTGATAGTTGGCGCCGGATCGTCCATCTCAAAACCGGTATACCCGTTAAATAAGTTGAATTTTGGCTTTTCGGAGGGCTCCTTGGTGTCGTAGAGGATAGAGCCAACACTTAGTTTAGCGGAATCATTGACCACTGTTGCAGCATAGATCAAGACGCCACTGTTGTCAGGCAGCGTAACGCTGGTTGCACCTGCCGGAATATCCAAGGAATAAGCGAACATATATGTAGTAGCCGCCACATTGTCTTTCCCGTCAGTATGGCGATGCGTCGCGACAAACCCTGGTTGCTGATCCTTGATGTAACCTTCCCTCACCATGATAAAGCTGTCCCAGCCGGCTATGTTCTCGCTGTAATCCCCAACCTCAACTGTTGTCGTGCTGTTGCCAAATCTGAATGGGACGGCAATGTCCCCAACAGTTGAAGACGCCAATATCTTCAAAGTGTTGTAACCGGAAGGAAGGGAGATTGTCTGTCCTTTTGCAGCCACAGCGTTGAGCGCGCCATCAGCCTTGCTTCCCATTTTGTATTGCGTTGCTCCGCTTAAAACTATATCTGGAACAAGTTCCGCTGGGAAGCAGTCCTTCATCAACGTCATCCCGCCGTCAGCTTTATCCGAGTTATATGAATACACGTCTATGTTATACGGCAGTTCAACTGTTGACCATGTCTCTTTTTGAACCTGCGTGGCTGGCGGTTTCAACGTAAGAGCAAAGCTTTTTACGTCATATTTATCGATATCGAAAACAAGTTTCCCGTCGACAACGGTAGCTGGGCCGATGTTTTCCTCGGAAGCGTATATTTCGCGAGCGCTTTCAATTCCTTCGCCCACCGTAAGAGTAACGCCTTGAGCAGCCATACCGGAGCCCTCGTTTACACGAACGACAATTTCATCGCTGCGTTCGGCTTTTTTAACAGCGCGAACAATTACCCGGTCATTGCTTATGGACGCAAAGCTGTAGTTGTCTCCCAAATGCCCGTCATGAGAGGTTGTTTGGAATGCTTTCATGGGCTGATTGAACGCCTCAGCTTCCTCTTGCGTTTTGCCGCCGCTCAAAACGCCTTCATGGCTATATATGCCATATGCGAACCGGTTTTCACCAAATTCCGCAAATTGCTGGCCGGAAGGTACAAGGGTTTTACTATGAATAAAGTCGGTTGGCGCCGTGTGCGCAATAGTAAGGCGTAGTTGCGAGTTGTTCGGTTTATCGATACCATACTTGCAGTCGTTCAGTATGGAAACGCCGAAACTGGAATCGGCCGCAGTCAGATCCGCCCATTTCTGATGAGGGACTTCCCCTCTGATATTAACATTGTTTTCACGCTCAATAGCCCCCAATCCTAGATCATATGTGGCTTTCGAGTTAGCGGAAGTCAAATCGAATACCGCTTTGAGAAAAGCACCCTGTTCTCTCCAGTCAATCGTATTATCAATCTTAACGATGTTTCCGCCAGCAGTAAGGCTGACTATCTGGCTGTAAGTCGAGTTCCTGTATGTACGGTCAATCTGTAACGAAACCCTTGCCGGACCGTTTTCAAGCACTTTTATTGATGGGACGCCCGTACTGCCAACATATCCCAACTGGGGTGTTGTCACATTCCAGTAATTGCCTATTACAAGTTCCCATGCTGGCCAACCAGTGCTTGTGCTGCTAAACTGCGCAAACCTGACAGGAGCGTTTAACAGTTCTTTACCGGTTATTTTATCATATACACTGGAAATATCGCCGTTTGCGTTTATTGAAACTGTATACTTATCGTTTGACATAGTATTCGCAGAGATCGTAAGGCCGCTTTCGATACTGCACGGATCATTTGAAGGGCGAACTTCATATGTTCGGTATCCCAATGAGCCGACAGTCGCGATAAACGCTATATCAAACTGAGAGCCTTGCTTACTGATTACTTGAGACGCCACTTCATTGCCATCAGTGTTATAAACCTTTACATAGGGGCTATCTGAAGGCATGATTACGGTTGTTTCGACTATGTCGCTACGGTTGTAGGATAACGGGTTGTTAACAACAAGCGGTACGCTGTTGGCGTTTACAGTCGTCTTCATTGATGAAGCGACGCCGTCCACGCCATTCGTGTATTCAAAAGCGAATTCCTTAATTGCTATCATGTATTCGTTTTGAGTTCTGGTATAAACAACGCCTGAAGACGTTCCGGTAATATCATCGTGGAACTGGTGACGTATTATATAGTTCCAAGCTTCTGTAAATTTGGCAAGTGGATAATCAGCAGCCCCCAGCCAACTGGCGGCAACAGCAGAACGCTCCGCCGCGTCCGCGATAATCTCACCCTTGCGGTTCCAACGTTTGGAAATAGTCTGTGCGCTGTATGACCCAGTACCGTGCTGTCTAAGAAGCATCTCTCCGTTATGGGACAGCAAGGCGTTTTTTTGCGTTTCGGTCATATCCCTGAAAATTTGGTCGGATGAAGCGGACACCACGTTAACATTGCTTGGCGTATTAGCTTTCTGTTCTTCGGTTGCAAGCCGGACGGTATTAGCGTCCGCGCCGCCGCCAAGGTCGCCGTCGCCAATCATAACGCTCGCGGCGTTATAGCCGAGGCCGGCACCAGTGCTGTTTTTATTCGAGTTCAGTCGGCTGATATCGCTGCTGCTGGTGCGAAGAGCTGTCTTCTGTCCAGGCCATGAAGCTTTAATGTTCGCAATAACGTATTTCCCGTTCACGCCGTACCAGCGTCCGATATCAAAAGGCCTGGTTGATATCGTCATGTTATTGTCGGCTAACTTCATGGTAGTGAAGCCGAGCAGGTTCGAATGCTCCGCTATAGATGGAAGCGCATAGCCAAAACCAAAACAATCCGGCAGGAAAATGTCTTTTGAGCGCTTGCCAAACTTATCTTCAAAATAGTTATTCCCGTAAAGGAAATTCCTAAAAAGAGCCTCCGGAGAAGGAACGTTAACATCGCCGTTTTCAATAGCGGAACCTGCGACAGACCAGTTCCCTTTGTCAACATAATCCTTTAGTCTCTCAAATTCTTCTGGATAATACTCTTCAGCGAGCTGATAACGATATGCCCCTTCAAAACTAAAAACATGGTCAGGGTATTGCTCGAATAAACTAAAGTTTTCACGTAGCGTGGAAGGCAAAAGATGGTTGATGCTATACTCCACCGGCCAATTCCACACAGTGTCAAAATGGTTTGTCGCCGTGATGTACAGGCGATCAGCTTCAAGAAAATACTGCGCGTTTGCGGTTATGGCATTAACAGCTAATACAATTATTAGCGTTAATATAACCGCCAAAAACTTCTTTTTCAATAAAATCACTCCTCAACTCAAATTATTTGGACATATAATCTCCTTTTTCCTTTTCTTTCGCTGAAATGACGCAAGAATAGATCTAAACGAATTTTAAGCAAAGGATTTAACATCAATCCCCCCGAATGATGTCTATGTCCTTTCTTANCAGCAATTGTATAACAACACTTATGGCGTTCTCTATAAAACTTCTGACGACTATTAACAATATTCTGATATATCAAAAAAATCTATCGCCTGAAATCGACATAAACGTAGAAGGAAGCCCAAGCCTCAAGCGAAGCGAAAACGGGATTATAATAAATGATATGTGGCATGGGTTTCTATGGTAGTTTTATTTCAACGCGGGCGCCCCTTGGTTCGATATTCTTAAAATGAATACATGCCCTTCCATTGTAGTTAAATTCCAGGATTGCCCTAACGTTTCTGAGGCCAAATCCCTGCCCCTGCCCCTGATCCAGCTCCTGCTCCGGGTTGTGCTCTTGCTCCGTATCCTGCTCCAGATCCAGGTCCTTCCCCGAAACGAGCGAAGGGGTGTTTATTACGGAGAGCAGCTCGTTTGGAAACCCGCAACCGGTATCCTCAACGATCAAAAACAGGCCTTCATTTTCGTCTGGACAAGAACGAACCTCTCGGCACTGTATAAGAATACACAGGTCGGCGGAGGGGTCCATTCCGTGCTTAATACAGTTTTCCACAAGCGTTTGCAATATCATTGCCGGTATTTGGCGGCTGTAACAGTTATAATCAACGTCAGTCATCAGGAATATCTTGTCGGGAAACCGGATTTTCTGCATATTAATAAAATGCTCTATTTGGTTCAACTCGTCTCTAAGCGAAGTCAAGGTAAACCTTGTGTGAAACAAGTAGCGTGAAAAACTTGAGAAATCGGAAATAAAGGCAGTCAGCTTTTCCTTTTCGCCCAGTTTGGCCAAACTTGAAATCGTTGTAAGGCAACCTAATATAAAATGGGGCTTGATCTGCATTTGGTAGAAATGCAATTCCGACTGCTGCCTTTTTATATATTCCTCATATTTGTCGATCTTTAAAGTCTCAATTTGTTTGAGCATTTTATTCAGGGCGCTATATATCTCAGCATACTCCTTCGCCTCCCGCCTGGATGGTATGCCATAAGGAATGTCCCCGCGCTCAAGGCTCCGGATCGACTCAATGATGCGCTTGGTCGGGAGCAAGACACCTTTGCAAATACTGAGAATAACACCTGCGAAAGCTAACACTGAGACAGCTATTAAGATATAGGACTGGGTGTATACCCAGGAAACCTTCCGCATAATCTCGCTGTCGGGTATAGCCATTAGCAACCTGAAATCCGTGACAGAGGATTCTTTGCCGGCTATCATATGTGATTCTTTATTACCTGACATATAATAGTTTGACAAATCCCCTGATAGATCCAGTTGAAGTTCGCGAACCATTTCTATGTCTGTCAGGGGATCACCGACTTGATCTGCGAAAATGAGCCGGCTGCTGTCCACGTAGTCCTGCGTCAGAGTTTCTTTAAGCGTTTCCGGTTTCGTCACGATCCCCATATACCCGCCGCTAAACGACTTTATATTGACAAAGTATCTGTTTTCGTTTATTGGGACGAGCACCCAGTTGATATCGACCGCTTCGCGCTTTGCGGAAAGGCTCTCGATGTAGTTCCAAAGCAGCTTTTTTTCAGAATATGAGACTTTTTCGCTTGAAGCCGATATAATTTCATTATATTTTGGGGTATATGCGAAGATAGTGTCGATCGCGGGGTATAAATTCAACAGATCGCGGAAGTTGTTGAATAAGGCAATATTCGTATAAAGCCTTTCAACCCCGTCGCTACTGTTGAGTCCCATAAGTTGCGCAGTGTTGCTGCTTTGGGTGACCAACAGCAGATAGCTTTCGGCAAGAGATACGTCAATTTGGTGAATATACAGTTCAACGATATCCTGACTGCTGCTGTATGCCTGACCGCGTAGAAACGAAGCTATATAAAAGCCGTTTAAGAGGACGCTGAGCAGCAGGGGCGCAAGTATCATTAATATTGGAATTATTAGCCTACTTGTTATCGATCTTTTTCTCACTGAAATTCCCCGCCTTAATGATTATTAAAACCAAATTTCAATTAAATTAACTATGCCTGGCTGAAAACCCGTGAAAAGATGAACGTTAGCGACTTTTGTCTAAGGTTCCCAGCCAAATATCAAGTTGCCTCTGTTTTTCCTCGATAATCGCGTCGATGCCAGCGGCTTTAAGCTCGGATATGAACTTCGGCAATTCTGTTTCTGGATCAAGCGCGCCAGTTTCGAGCGCCATAGTATACTTCTGGATAACCCTGGTACAGGCGACAGCCTCCATTGAGACAAGACTGTTATCGTATATAAATCCGAATGTATTGCTGTATATGGCTTCGCTGTTTAGCGCGGCCAGCTTTCGGAAATAATCCGGGTCGTCGCTGACCGTATCCCAGACAAGACGGTTGCTGATCTCCCCTATCGTGAAGTAATGGCTGGTTTCATATCCGGTGTCCGTGACGGAGCTGCAGCCTTCCGGCAGGCGGATTGTGCCGTTTTCGTTTTTTATATAATGCTCTCCCTCGATACCGTACGCAAGCAGATGGTATAAATCTTCGTCCGTTGTTACGAGATTCAGCCAGGCAATCGCGGCTTCCTTATTTTCACTGGCGGCGTTTATCGAAATACCGAATCTTCGCGTGTCTATAAAAAGCTGTCTCAGCGGGATTACCCATGATTCAACGCCAAAAAACTCACTACCACTGACAAGATAAGGCTCGTCATGTTTCAGCGCCCTATGATTATTCATAACGGAAAAGCCTTCGCCGCCCTGATATTGCAGATCCCTGTTCACGTCGGATATGACGGCGTCCTGAGGGAAAAATCCCTGGAGATAAAACCTTCTTGACATATTTAGAAGCTCGGCGTATTCCTTGGTTTCATACAGATTGACGACATTGTAATTATCATTGTTAAGTATTACCCCGAGGTAATCCCCCAGTGGCGAAATAGTTTTTATCCCGTCAGTCACGCTGTAACCCACAAAAGCCGTATTCCCATAGCCGGATGGAATATAGCATTTAATATATGGATCTTGTTCATGAACGATTCTATATATATCTTCCATATCCTCAAAACGCTTGACTTTTTTAATCATATCCTCCACCCCAAACCGTCTTGCCATATCCGCGTTTACAAGAAGGCAAATATATCCAAAGTCCGAGTCGTTGTAGCCTATACCATATGTAACACCGTTGAGCTTCATCAGATTATCGCCGTTGTGGTTAAGCAAAGTTGATCCGTACCGCAAAAGCAGGTCGTCAAGAGGAGCAATTGCATTTCTAGCGACAAGTGTCTCAAAAATCCTGTTGCTGCTAAAAGTGCTGAAGATATCTATTTGCTGATTACTTGCAAGCTTTAAATCTATTTTTGACGCAATTGTAGCCGGAGGGGCCGATTCCATGGTTACCGTGACATTAATCTTGCTTTTTGTCATTTCGTTGAGCAGATTCAATACGCGGCCCTTATCTGGCGCTTCCGGGAAAACCTCCTGGTAAACATAGACAAGGTTCACCGTTTCATCAGCAAAATAGCCATTATCGTCCGAAGGGGGCGGGGAGGACTCCAATAGTGTTTCATGTCTACACCCAACGACTGCTATGCACGCTGCTATACACGCTGCAAATAATAAGATTTTGTTCATTGTCCAGCCCCCTTAAGGAATAGTTTGCAAATAGTTTTACCTGGGTATGCACTTGACGCCAACTGAATACTCTACACTCCCGTCATTGCGGGCTTGACCCGCAATCTCGTGAAGGATTGGTATATGAAAGAAAA
>WRNV01000075.1 GCA_009776445.1 Oscillospiraceae bacterium
CAAGAACGGTTGGAGATAGTCCAGCAAGCCCGAGTCGTTCACGCTTGTTGTTGTAGATAATATGATGCTACGTTGTGTGATAGGAGGAGTGATTTGTTCTGAGTCGCCACTAGGAAGCAGGTCTGAAGGCACTGTAGAAGTTGTGCCGTCTGATGTGGTTGGCGGCGGTTCGATCGTTTTGTCATTGCATGCGGACAAGCCGAAGACTAACACTCCGATCAATACAAGCGCGATGAATCTCTTTGAAATTTTCATACTTTTCTCCTTCTATTTGAATAATTTACTTTTTGTTACGAACAATTACTGTTTTTTGGGCGCGATAACGTAATATTATTGATATTACTCCAGTTTTCTGATATAGTAAAGTCATTACTTTTGGAAAAGAGGGGCTATTTTGAAAAAATATACACAAAAACTAATAATTGCGCTAATTCTCGCGGTTATAGCCGTTTCTTGCGTGATTGCGCCAACGGTTGCTTTGGCAATCGAGTTCCCGGATATGCAAGGGCACTGGGCTGAGTCATATGTCAACGCGCTCGCGGCTACGGGCGCAATAAAAGGATTTGAAGACGGGCTGTTTCATCCAAGTGAGTACGTCACTACGCAGGAATTCATAACGATTCTCATCAGGAACGAATATGGAGAGATGGAAGCGCCAGATGACGACTGGAGCTTACCATACATGGCGGCTGCGCTCCAGAAAGGCGTGATAGAGGAAGCTGACATAAGTTCCTCGGACCAGCCTATGGACAGGCTGTCCGCTGTTAGATTCACCCATTTTTTCCTTAGCAACATCAAAGAGGAACCGGACACACAACACGTTTCTGTAGCTGAGCAGCTTACTGACTACTCATATTGCAGGGAGTGCCGAGTCCATTTGGAACAGTGTTACGCAAAAGGCATTGTTATTGGAAAACCTGGTCCAACGTTCGACGGCGACGCCAACCTGACAAGAGCGGAAGCCAGTATAGTGATCATGAAGGCGCTCAACCCTTCGATGCGTACGCCGCCCCTCGCTTACCAAGACGAAGAGGGATTATTAATAACCGGTGAAACAGCCGTGAATATCCTAAATAACAACAACGCGATACTTGTCGACGTAAGAACGCAAGAAGAATATGATAAGCAACACATCCCGGGGAGCGTATTGGTGCCTGTCGTTGACATAATTAATCCTGAGATCGAAAAACCGTTTGACGAAGAAATGTATATCATTGTTTACTGTTCAGCTGGGTCTCGAAGCAGACAGGCTTACAATTACCTAGTGGAGCAAGGATATAAACATGTATACAACATGGGGATAATCGACAATTGGCCTTATGTCATAGATGACAGTAATTCTTAACTAATTCTTAGCTAATTCTTAACGTGACTACAACCATTCAACTGTTCAGGAGCTGTCTTATTGGCGCCTGAACAGTTGATTGTCATAAAATGTCACAAAATACGCTATACCAATGCCGCTTATGGCGATTCACGCTCAATCCTGCAAACTTTCCGCCCAACCCACGTATTTTGCCAGGTTTTCATTGCATTCGGCGCGCGTGTCGTTGCGCGTCATAATATACACTTTCACTTTTGGCTCTGTCCCTGACGGTCGTACAATGACTAACGCACCGTCTGACATTTCAAACCGAAGCACGTTTGAGCCTGACAACTCGATTTCCGAAGTTTTGCCAGTCTTCACATCGATTTGCTCTCCGATTTCGTAGTCGCGTCTGGAAACGACGGCGACGCCGGCGATTTCAGAAGGTGGGTTTGTGCGCAGGTTATGCATGAGTTCGCGCATCTTGGCGAGTCCATCAAGACCGGGCATAACAAGATTTAGCGTTTTCTCACCGTATTGCCCGTACTTTTCATAGAGGTTTTGTAGTGCTTGGAACAAGGTCAATCCTTTAGAAGAGTACCATGCCGCCATTTCCGCTATCAGCATTGAAGCGGTAACGGCGTCTTTGTCGCGGACGTAGTCGCCTACCATATAGCCGTAGGATTCCTCATACGAAAAAATGACTTTACCCTCGCCGGCGGACTCCAGCGCGTTTTTCTTTTCCGCCATGAACTTGAACCCGGTGAACGTATCATAACACGCCACACCGTTTGACTCCGCTATATGTCGCGCCATTTCAGTCGTTACTATCGTCTTTAGTGCGATAGGTTTATCAGGCATTGTGCTGGTTCTTTTTTTTGCGCCGATAAGATAATCAAGAAGCAGGGCGCCCGTTTGATTGCCTGAAATGGTAGTGAATCCTCCTGCGTCGTCGCGAACCATCAATCCTACCCGGTCGCAGTCAGGGTCTGTCCCTATTATAAGGTCGGCGCCATTTTCTTCCGCAAGCGCGATGGCGAGTTTGAAGCCTTCAGGATTCTCGGGGTTGGGGGATACTACCGTCGGAAATGTGCCGTCGATCTCCATCTGCTCCGGTACGCATATGACATTTTTTAAGCCAAGCCTACGAAGAGCTTCCGGAACAAGCTTGTAGCCGCAGCCATGAAACGGGGTGTATACAAGTTTGAGGCTTTCGGAGACCATTTTTACAGATTTTAAATCATTTGCTTGCGCCATGACATTTGTCATGAACAAATCATCAGTTTCGACGCCCATGGCGACGATAAGCCCATACCGGATCGCCTCGTTATAATCAATAGTACGTATCGATGAAAAAATATCCAGATTGTCCATTTTTTCGGCGACAACCTTTGCGTGCTGAGGCGGAAGCTGGGCACCGTCAGCCCAATAGACTTTGTAACCGTTGTATTCTTTCGGGTTGTGGCTGGCTGTAATGTTAACTCCGGCAATACAACCATATTCGCGTATCGCGAACGATAATTCTGGAGTCGGTCTGAGTGATTCGAATATTCTCACGTTTATTCCATTGCCGGCGAAAACGCAAGCTGCTTCGCGGGCGAACGCGACGCTGTTCAGGCGTGAATCATAGCATATAGCTACACGTTTACGGATGCCTGGTTCGGTCAGGATCAGTTCGGCAAGAGCTTGGCTCGTATGCCTGATAACATGGGTATTCATTCTGTATAATCCGACGGCCATTATCCCGCGTAGACCGGCTGTACCGAATTCAAGCCGCCCGAAAAACCGGCTCTCGATTTCCTTCTCATCTTCCGCGATAGCGCGCAGTTCATCTTTTTCAACGTTTGATAGTGCAGGGCTGTTTAACCAAGTGTTATATTGTTCGGTGTAGTTCATCAATCGATCTCCTATTCGATTATCTCCGCGTCATCGTCTTCATCTTCATCTTCAACTAAATCAGCGGTAAGCAGATTCCGCGCGTCTTCAAGCATTGTTTCGGGTACATATATTTCCATCCCGCCTGGTGGGTGACCCATAATCAGCTTTCCAAACAACCCATTATTTGGATACTCGCAAATATGCGGTATGCCATAGGCTTTGAGCAGATTTAACGTCAGTTCCATATCAAGCGGCCCCCCAATCACATGAATAAGGCGCGTTGGCGAGACAGGCTCGCCGTTTTCATCTACTGGCCATGGCGACTCTTCTTTTTTTCTAAGAGTCCACTCCAAATCTACCCCTCCACTCTATTTGTTAACAGATTGTTATACAGCTTCCTGTTCTTCGAGGTGCGGTTCATCTGGCGTATATATCGCTTTTATATCCACACCTAACGCGGACAGTTTTTGGATCATCTTTTCATAGCCGCGTTCGATGTAGCTGACGCCTTCGATTGTGGTCTCGCCCCGGGCGCATATGCCGGCGATAACTAGGGCGGCGCCTGCGCGCAGATCGCTTGCCTTCAGTGAAGCGCCGGTGAGGTTTGACACGCCCTCAATGATCGCGGTTCTTCCGCTTACACGGATCAAACTACCCATTTTTGCCAGTTCGTCAACGTATCTGAACCTATTATCCCAAACGCCTTCTGTAACGGTGCTGATCCCGTTGGCCAAGCAAAGCACAGTCGATATCTGTGGTTGCATATCGGTTGGGAAACCAGGGTATGGCATTGTTTTTATGTGAGTCTTGAGTAGTGGGTCCGTACGTTGCGCGATTATTGAGTCTTCGAGATCCACAACTGTCACGCCCATTTCCCTTAGCTTACTGGAAATGCCTTCAAGATGCTTGGGTATTACATCTCTGAGGACTATCCGGCCACCCGCGCCCGCGACTGCGGCTAAATATGTGCCTGCTTCTATCTGGTCGGGTATTATCGAGTAAGACCCGCCCGACATTCGACGTACGCCGCGTATCTTTATCGAATATGTGCCTGCGCCGCGTATATCCGCGCCCATTGAGTTTAGGAAGTTAGCCAAATCAACAATATGGGGTTCCTTTGCGGCGTTTTCTATATATGTGTTACCTTCAGCAAGCGCAGCGCCGAGCATAAGGTTGATTGTAGCGCCGACTGACACGACGTCAAGGTAGATCGTGGCTCCGCGTAATACTTTATCTGTTTCGGCGGAAACGACGCCGTTTTTTACGCTGACATTCGCGCCCATCGCCGTGAAACCTTTGACGTGCTGGTCGATCGGGCGCATCCCACCAAAATTGCAGCCGCCGGGCATCGTAACATAAGCGTTGCCGAACCTTCCAAGCAACGCACCTATGAGGTAGTACGAGGCCCTAATGCGGCGTACAGTATCGAATGTCGCTCTCATCGTCTTAACGCGTGTACAGTCGATATCAACAGTCCTTTTGTTGACTGCGCGGATATCTGCGCCCATCTCTTTAAGTATACTCAAAAGTGTCGTCACGTCTGAAATCTGAGGAAGGTTTTCAATTCTGCAAACGCCATCGACCATTAGCGCGGCAGGGATGATGGCGACAGCAGCGTTCTTAGCGCCGCTTATTTCGACCTCTCCGTTTATTGGGTTGCCACCATTTATGACATATTTCGTCACAGGCATACCCCCTATGTTCAGAATAGAGTAGTAGTTGAGGCTACTGCTACTGCCTAATTATACTACAATTAATATGTTTTGCAAGCAATTTGTATTTTCTTGTATCTTTATGGACTTTATGAACTCAGCCCTGACACTCTTAGAACATCCGGAATTTTCGATTCCCACCCCAGAGCCATTATATGCACTCCCTGGCAGTATTCGCGGCATTCCTTTATAATACGCGCCGTTATCTCGACGCCGGTGACGCCGGACGCGGTTTTTTCTTTGTCCTTTTCCAGTTCCTCGATTATTTCAGGAATAGCGCCGATGCCGGGGATGTTATCACACAAAAAATTCATCATCCTCGCGCTTTTTGGGATAATAACGCCAAGCATGACAGGTACGCTGAATTGCTTTGCCTTTTCCATGAACCGAACGAACTTTTCAGGTTCGAAAACCCCTTGCGTCTGAAAGTACTCCGCCCCGGCTTTGATTTTTCGCTCCATTTTGAAAAGTTGCGCATCGATCGAATCGGCGCATGGAGATACAACGGCGCCTTTTGTAAATCTTGGGAAATTGCCTGAAAGCTTATTACCAGCGATATCGATGCCGTGCTCAAGTTGACCAACGGCATAGAGAAGCGATACGGAGTCTAGGTCGAAAACAGGTTTTGCTTGAGGCGTGTCGCCCATTATGGTATGGTCGCCTGTGAGGACGAGCAGGTTTTCGATTCCAAAATACGCTGCGCCCAGCAAGTCGGATTGCAGTGCGATCCTGTTGCGGTCGCGGCACGCCAGCTGGAAAATCGGGCTAAAACCTTTGTCGATCATGGCTTTGCACGCAGCGAGAGCACCCATGCGCATTTTTGAAGAACAACAGTCGGTCACATTAATTGCCGATACGCCCTGTAAGTATTTTTCCGCATCGCCAAGCAGAGCATCGAGCTCAAAACCCTTTGGCGGGCTGACTTCGGCGGTGACCACAAATTCACCGCGACTAAACAGCTCGGTGATTCTCATATCAAACTAAATCCTCCCCTTGTAGCGCGAAATCCCGTATTTTTACCTGCTGCGTCTGGATGTCGGATGGTTGTGTTTTCTCAAGCTGTCTGAAAATGAGCGCCCACCCGCAATCAATGTCGCTACATACTTCGCATTTTCCGTTTTTCGAGCCGCCGCATGGCCCGTTGACGAGACCTTTTGCGCAAGAGCTTATTGGGCAAATGCCTCCTGTGTCGTTGAGGTGACACTCACCACACAGCGCGCAGCCAAATTCAAGGGGCGTTACGCCTTGGCAACCTGGTAGGGGATAGGTGTCACAGACGGCGAACACCCGCTTGTCGGGAAACCTTTCTGCAATAACCTGGACGCCGACGCCACAGGAGAATACGAGCAATGTATCCGCAGCGTCTATCTTGTTAATATTACTTTGCGCCCATGATTCGAGGTTTTCACCGCTGCATAGATAATCGGTCGAAACAGTTGCTAAAACTGTTTTAGAAACCAGCAGACAATTTATAAGCTCTTCGACTTCGGCTGCCGGGAAAAATATTTCGCTGCATCCCGCACAGCTTACTGTGACGGTTTTACCTTCCGCAAGAGAAAGGATTTCGTCAGTTGGTTTGAGTTGTGTGATCAACAAGCTGTTTCATCTCCGTTTCAGTTGGGAGTTGCTCCCTTTGGGGTTATTTATCAACAGCTTCTATAGCTTTTTTTCCTGTTTTTATTGCTTCCCTTATCGCTATTTTTGACGGGCATATGAAGTCGCAGCATCCACACTCGACGCACTTGACGACATCTTTTGCTTTCATCCCTTCCCAATCATTTTTAGCAGCGTAAAAGGGAAAGTATAAAGGAAGCAGTTCCATGGGGCAAACGTCGACGCAGCGCCCGCACTTGATACAAGGCGACGGGTTTGGTCTCGTTTGATCGACAGCGATGATCCCGTTGACGCTTTTTGTTACCGGCGCGCCGAGATCCACAGCCTTGATCCCCATCATCGGGCCGCCAAGCTTTATTACTGCTCCGTCAGGCGCTCCGCCGCAATAATCAATGATTTCGCTGATAGGCGTTCCAAGCTTCACCATGAAGTTGCCGGGATGTTTGACCTTCTCGCCGCTTACGGTCAAAACCCGCTGTATAAGCGGCAAACCTTTTTGTATCGCGTCGGAAACCGCTTTCGCCGTGCTGACGTTGTTTACGATGACGCCTACATCGAACGGAAAGCCGCCGTCAGGCACACTACGGTCGAGAGCGCGTTTGATCAGCGTTTTTTCCGCGCCCTGTGGGTATTTTGTTTTAGCGGCGAAGACATCAATTTCAGCAATGGCGGCCGTTTTTAACCTGAGCAGGTCGACAGCGTCCGATTTGTCGTCTTCGATAGCGATAATGCCTTTTTTCGCGCCTGCTGTTTTTAGCAGTGCTTGGAGGCCAAAAATCACGTCGTCAGGGTATTCGAGCAAGACGCGATAGTCGGCTGTCAAGAGCGGCTCGCATTCGCAGCCGTTGACCAGAACAGTGTCGACTGGTTTTGGAGGGGTGAGCTTGACCGAGGTCGGGAAGGTGGCGCCGCCCATTCCAACAATGCCCTTATCGCGGATAAAGGCGATGACTGCTTCAGCTGAGAGGTCACGCCAATCTTCGAGCGGTTTAACGGATTCGTGTAGTTCATTCTTGCCATCTGATTCGATAACGACAGACAATATGTCAATACCTGTATTCGGGTAATACCGGAATTCGACAGTTTTAACTATACCGCTGACGCTCGCGTGAACCGAGCTGCTAATGTGACCAACCGCTTCTCCGATTTTTTGGCTAACCTTGACATAATCACCGGCTGTTACGATAGGTTTGGCTGGCGCTCCTATATGTTGCAACAACGGGATTATAACAGTTTGGGGGTCGGGAAAACGCTTAATTGGCATGTGTTGGCTAAAATGTTTCTGGCTGTGCAGGTGGAGCCCTCCGTAGAATCCTTCGAGGCGCTTTTCACGGATCGATTCGATATAAGCGTGTGTGATACCGAAATCGACTTTACTATAGTCCCTGAGCTGCGCCGGTTGCGAGAGCAAAATTCCCGCACTTCCTTGGGCGTCTAGCCTTGCGTGTATTTTATCCCAGACACAATCTTTGGTTTTGTCCGTCTCGCACTTGCCATCTTTTGAACCACCGCACTGTCCGTTTAGGAGGCCTTTCGGGCAACCGACAATTGGGCAGATCCCGCCTGTGAGATTCAGGTAACACTGACCGCAAGCCCCGCAGAGATGCTTTGTAAGCGCCATGCCATGATGGCCGCCGCCGCTGGAGCTGACCGAATCGCATACCGTATATACAGGCAGCTCCGCGAGTTCAGCTACAGTTTGCGCCCCATAACCGCAAGCAACTACACAAATGTTTTCTGCTTGCTCCGGTATTGTTGTTTGAAGATACTTGCCTGCCAAGTTTTTATTGCAAAGAAAATCCGCCTCGATGCAGCCGGAAACGGTTTTCCCGAAATCGGCCGCTAGGCTTGCAAATTGGGCGCAGTCAGATACATGCCCGTCATCAACCTTAAACTCCTGGAAGCATTTGTTGCATGCGATGATAAACAAGTTATCCTTGTTTTCCAGCAGAGTTATGAGCTGCTCTCTTCTTTTTAGCNGGTATTTGGTATAATCTTCCAAACCAGTTTGTTTCCTTTGGGTAAGACATATAATGGCGCGCTGCATATCGCGCTGTGGCCTATTATATAATGCAAATCAGCCTAATGCAACTGTAACCATGCCGTTGACGGGTCTTCAGTGAACAAAGGGGCCGTACCTTTATTCAAAGTCACCCGTCAACGGCTTAACTCCTGTTGGATTATTTAAACGTATACGCTTCGCGAATTGGTAGGTACCCATCTGTCGTCCACAGGAATACTTTCGCATAATCGCCATCGTCTATTGTGGCTGTCATCTGCGCTGCAAACGTAACGATTTCGTCGGGCGCGATTATTTCTTCGGCTGATATGACACTTTTCATCCTTCCATCTAAATCGTACACGGCTACGAACATGGTCAGATCTTCAATCTCAGTTTCGGAACGGTTATAATAACTAAGCTCAACTGTCAAGGGTTTCTGTTCCATGCCGGTACATACAACGCCTTTTCCGTCATAGAAAATCGGGGCAAATATCAAGTCGTCGACAGGGAGATCGGTAACGCTATACACGGTAATTCCGGCGAATGACGCTGATATGCGTATGTAGCACCCCACATCGTCTAGCGTAGGCTTGTAGGCAGCGGATGTTTGACCAGGAATATTAACAAAACCGCTCGATTGCGACTCCGACTTCTGCCACTGGAAGGTAATCCCGTCATTTGTGTAGAATGGTAGGCTGTCGTCTGGCGACACAAACGCTGTTGCGCGCAGTTCGTCCCGGATGTTCGGGGCGCCGCCGCCAACAATTGAAACATGATCAATAAACGCTTCTACTGTAACCGCTACAAACGACATATTTCCGACATGATCATTTATTCCAAGTGAAGGCAAATTCCGCACGGTTATCGTATGCGCCTCGTCGGAACTGTATACGACGTTAACGCGCCTATACTCGGACGTACCCGAGGCGGCAGTTTTGCTCTCGTAACTTGCCAGACCTATGATATTGCCTGATTCATCTTCAAACGACATATACCCGTTAGCCCACCAGACAGAGGTGAAGACTGTGAATTTCCAAACGCCTGCCGGTATATTCATGTTAAACAACATGCCATCATAACTGTATGCAAAGTTACGCGTGTTGTTGACCGTCGCGGTTGACGACCCTCCTGTCCAGGAGAAACTCGGAATAAAATCGTTGCTCTGAGAAAGAGATCCCAGAATTGGTATGGGAGCGCCAATCATTCTCGGGCCATCTGATTTGGTGTTGAAGCTGGTAGCGGATGAATAGCCAAAGTGCGCCCAGTCAACGTTTTTAGTTTCGCTCAAAACAACAGTCCCTGTTCCGCCCGGTTCCACAGTAATAGCCGCGTTCGTATCAGGGGACGATGTTTCGTAAACAGCGTATGCCGCAAGTGAGATGTTGCCGTTTGTGGAGCCGTAATTTTTCAACTTGGTTATTCTAACTATTACTTCCCCGCCGCAATCGCGATATAAGACGCCGAGCCGCCGGATTGCCGATGTCGCGGCGGCGTTATAATCGTATGACGCCAGAACGTTTCTATCGCTATCCATTACTTCGACAAGGGCGCAAGCCTGCCAGACGCCGAGATAGACATCAAGCCTTCGCCACGCAGAATCCGGCGCGGATTTAGCCGAAATTTCAAACGAGCCGCCTGTTGTAGTACCTGCCGCTGCGCTTCCGTTTCCTGTCAGAGAAGAGGGGTTGACGCCGTTATTAAAGGTTATTCCGCCGCCGCCTGAGTTATAATCAGATACGCCTACTATATCAGCAGGTGTGATTCGATCTGATAGGATCGGGGTTGTGACGCCCGCTTTTCTGTTTATTGCATTTGGATTTGAGTTGTAGCCAAGATGAACCCAGTCCGCCGCGCCGCTCAGGTTGATGACGCCACTAATTGGTTGTAAAGCAGACCGGATGTCCTCATATTCGGCGTTAATGTCATATAGAGCGTAGCCGCTAAGAGAAATATTACCCCCTGAGCCGCGTCTGGTCATTTTTATGTAGAGATTGGAATCACCTTGTGACCGGTAGACAATATTAAGGCAACGGATTACNGGATCGTTGCCTGAAGCGCTAAACTCGTATGAATTTAGTTCAACACCCGATTCATCCACGATATCGATCCGGTTTGTCGATTGCCATACGCCGCAATAGATTTTCAAACGTCGCCAGGTCGTAGTTGACGGCGCGATGATTTGAAAAGAGTTTCCGGAGCCTGATACTTGAATAGCGTGTTGGTCGTTTGAAACGCTAACAGGGTTTTGTCCGTCAATGTATCTAAGCCCTGTACTCCCTCCATTGCTCCCATTGTTTCCTGCGTTATAGTCAGTTACCTGTATGGCACTCCCGCTGACAATCGGAGGCGCCAGAAGAGACGGAACTCCCGCCTTGCGGTTAACATAGTTCGGGTTGCCTGCGCTTGGACTGCTTGCCCAGCCCAAATCTATCCAATCAATAGAGCCGGACGTCAAATCAATCGAGCCGGTTATCGCTTCCAAGAGCGCAAAACGTTCAATCGCGAGGTCCGATACAGTACCAGGGCTTCCCGCTGCGACCGCGTATATCGCTATGTATCCCTCACCGCCGGTTTTCTCGTATTTAACATGTAATGTCGCCGGTTCTTCGGCATAAGCCGTCACCGATATTTTGCTTGTATACAAACCTCCTAAATTGGACAAGTCGACAAACCTTGCGCTCCGGCCATCGGTGATGGTCAATCTGCCGGAAGAAAGATTGCCGCCAAGATAGATTGTATATAAATTCTCGACTTCGCCAACGTTTAAATCGAAGTTGAAAGAACCGTTTGCCAGCGTTGCGCCATTTTTGATAAATTCTTTTCCGGCGGGCGCCGTATTACCGTCCGTCCATTTAAACTCAGTGTATCCCTCCGCTATCGCCGTCGCACTGCTTGCTGATAGGTCGCCGATCAAGCGATTTGCTACGTCAGCCTTAAGCGTCTTTGTCCCGGCGCCATCCGCACCGTAATGAACCCAGTCGAATTCGCCAGCAACGGTAAGGTTTACGCTAGCCGGAGCAAGCGTTTCCGTCACGTCGAATGATAATGGCGCTCCGCTTACTTCAGGTATTTCTTCAGCAACCGGGGTTGCGAATGACAAACGAACTTCGTGAGCGGTTGAGACATTAGTGCTAATTATTATTTCATAAACGTCCGAATCCATGGAGCCGCCAACAATATTAAATGGGTAGCCGTTAGGAGTTTTAGTTATTTTATTTGCCGATATTTCAACATTGTCCAGCTTGGAGTTTAGCAAAGCCCCCCAATTGGCGGGAGCGTGTACGCGGACTTTCCACGTCCTGTTCGAGAAAGCTCCGTCGTATGTTCCAATGCTGGCTCCAATGTTGACTAAAATATCGCCGTCGTCAGAGGATGTTGAAAGAGCCGTTTTACGGAAAAAGCCATCCCTGTAAGCCACGGAACCACCATCGTCTTCGTATAGCATAGCGGCGCCGTCAAGAACGATACTTGGATACACATCAAGACCGATCGTACTCCAATCTTTTTCGCCGATATAGGACATATTCTCAGCCAGAGGGATTATTGAACCCGAACGCGCGAATATTGGCGAAGTTTCCAATTCATGGTTGACGCTTATCGTCTGTGGCCCGACAAATTCCTCGCCAGACCAAACGTCGATCCATCTGCCGTCGGGGATAAATACCGACCTTGAGTTGCCGGTCATGCTCAATTCCGCGTATTGCAGCCTTATGACAGCATTACCTGCCGCCTCGTAATATTCGATGATAATATCATGCGTCGACCCCGCCGCGTATGTGTCAGGCGCTATCGTGGTCACACTGTCGCTGTCCGCCCAGTTGTTAATTACCCTATTGCCATCAATAAACATACGGCAACCGTCGTCGCTTGTGAGAGCGAGTTTGACGTCGGCGTCGCCGATAGTAATCCTACCCGTCCATCTCGCAGAGAAGTTGTCAGTATTGACGCTGGCTTGCGGACGCCCCGTCCCCCAATTAAAGTCAACGTAGCTGTCAATGCCTGTGTAAACAGGTGATCCTGTTAGGCTGGTATTATTAAAGTACTGGACTTGAAGACCGGGCGCGCCGCCTGTTTGCGATAGCCACGCCGCCGGTACGGCGATCATACTAGCGTCGGCTTCCCAAATTGGGGCTACGAGGATATTATCGCCCAATGTATACTGGGTGTCGTCTTGAGCTTCCGCGTATTGCGGATATTTAAAGTCGAGACGCCTAAGCATTGGCATACCATTTTCATAGTTTTCATGAGCAAGCGAATAAAACAGCGGAAGCAGTCGGTAGCGCATGTTGATGTAATCGCGCGCTACGTTTTCCGCCTGTTCGCCATATAACCAAGGCGAGCGGTCAAGGTTATTACCCGCTGTACAGTGATAACGGAAATACGGTGAAAGCGCGGCGAACTGTGACCATCGGATCCACATGCCAGGAGGGACCACGCCGGTATGTCCCGATATATCGGAGCTGATATATGGGTTCGCCGATAAAGCCCCGCTTCTGACGGCGTTAACGACCTCACGCTGTAAATCAGTGGTCCTGTAGTTGTTGTCTCCTGTCCATTGGTATGAGAAACGATGAGACGCAAGATTGGGCGGGTTGTTGAACGCGCCGTTGTCTATCCCATCCACGTTACCCATAATTAATGGGCGCCTGGCGTAATCGTCGCCATTTTTGGCTCTGACGTCTTCCCAATAATCCGCTGTTATCGCCTGATACAGGTACATACCGAAGCTTTCTTTAGGTACGCCGGGCAAAGGCGAGATGAGTACGGTCGACCAGTTTCTGTCATACCACCATACGTCCAGCCCCATATCAAAGATAGATCTTAAAGAAGCTGTCCGGTATTTTATTTCTTCTTGATGAAGCGAATGGACACGACTGCCGCCGACCTGTACTGGTTCGGGGTGATCGTTNAACATGATTTGTACGTTTTTGTCGTGAGCGCTTTGTAGGAACCTTGGCATATCNGGGAAATATCGCGTATCAACATTGTAGCCAAGGCTCGCGCCTGTNCGCCAATCNGTATCNACGACAAAGAAGTCAAGCGGGAACCCGTGTTCTCGATATGTGTCGATATGCGCTAACGCAGTTGTTTCAGAATAAGCATAATAGCGGCTGTGCCATAAACCAAAAGACTTTAGTATGGGAAAATCCGCCGGGCCTGTCAGGGATGTAAAGTCGTCTCGAAGCTGTTTTGCGTCGCCCAAAGGAACGAAGATAAACATATCCGGAGCGCTGTTTTCTGTGTCCCATCCGTTGTAGTTCGCGAATTCAGTATACCCTTCAGGCATTAGCTTATATCCCCACGGCGCCGGTATGGAGCGCGGGTTATCCGCTATTGCCCAAGCTTTCGGCGTAGCGCCGGGAGCAGGCATGAAGATCGAGGCGGACGGAAGCGATGTGTAGCGCCATATCTCAGTACCTCTCCTATCAGTCACATAAACGCCCGAAAGCGATGTCGCGGCACTTGGAACTACTACAGTGTAGTTCTCAGTCGCGACTTTTGTAAAACCGCCTTCAACCGATACCGTTGCTTCGGCGCCCGGCCAGTCTGTTCTGTTGACAATGTGGTAAGAAGGCCTGTCCTCAAAATTTCCGTTTGGACCCTTTACCTCAATTCTTACAAGTGTTTCCGATAAAACTTGAACGCGTATGTTATCAATTTCGTGAGATGAAATCCCGCCGTCATAAAGCGGGGCGCCCACGGGCGCCGCGAAAACAGCCGGTACTAACGCGAGAACGAAGATGCAAACCGTAATTAACATTGTGACTGCCAGCTTGTTGTGAATTTTCATAGATATTTTCACTGCCTTTCCATATTTTATACATGTTGGCATTGTATCATTCAATACTCTGTTTGTCCATGTTCATATTAAAAGACAGTTTAGGTTTTCAAGCGTGGCGTCATTTTGAACGCTGATGCCAAAGCTGATTTATCACACCGTCTGTGTTCGGAAGAATCAAGTCCCATTCATTTTTCTCATTGTGATTTTTCCATGTTTGTGGTATTATTTTCATGCAAGAAGGTAGGTGAACCTGTGGCTGAATTGAAATACAAATTTACCAACGATGTCTTGTTCAAGTGGTTATTCACGAGACATCAAGATTTGCTGAAACGGCTCGTTACTGGGATGCTTGGTATATCGACCTGTAGCATTACGGAATTTGTTGTTACCAATCCAGACATACCGCCGGAAGCTGTGGGAGAAAAGTTCTGCCGCTTAGACATCAACATGACGGTCAATGGGCAGAGAATTGACTTGGAAATGCAAGTTACTGATGAAGGAGACTACCCACTTCGGAGTTTGTACTATTGGGCGCGTGAGTTTTCGTCTGCGCTTAAAGAAGGCGGGGAATATATTGATTTGCCACGCACAATCGTCATTAGCATTCTTGCGTTTAAGGAGTTTGAATGTGAGGAGTTTTACTCTGAATACCAGGCGCTTGAAGTCACACGCCATGCGCTATTGACTGATAGGTTTTGCCTGAAATATTATGAGTTACCGAAATTACCGGAGGTAACAGACACGACTGATGAATTGAAGTTGTGGCTCAATTTGTTCAATGCAAAAACAGAAGAGGACTTGAAACGCATTGAGGCGATGGGGGTGTCGATTATGAAACAAGCTATTGGTGCATACCGCACAGTCACAGCAACCGCTGAGTTCAGA
>WRNV01000076.1 GCA_009776445.1 Oscillospiraceae bacterium
ACGAACGCTGTACGCAGTCGAAGCGAAGTCGATACCCCCTTATCGCTTAGTTGTCTGAAGTGGGTTTGGGTCAGTTGGCGTCAAGTGCATACCCAGGAAAACGAATTTATTTTGCCAGAATAAACACAAGGGGCAGATCTCCTGTGTTTTATGTTTCATTTAGAATTTCTAAAATTTGCTTGTCTATTTCTCCAGCTAAAACATCTATTTCAACTCCATCATACCCTGTTACGCTAACGTACACATTTCCTCGAATAAACTTAATGCGGTAAGCGTCTCCAATTGCAAAATCCCCAATATCCAAAGATGACGGATATACTTCCATTGCTGTATATGTAAATAGCGAATTACGCATCACATCTTGAGCAAAAGATTGTGACTCGTAGAATGCTATTTCAGCAGTCGTGTCGTAATTACCTTTTTTCTTGTTGGTTTGCAGTTTGAAATAAGCGTCAATTCTTTTATAATCATCTTCGTCATAAGTATTTACATCTGTCACCGCAAAACTTGCGTACGTTTCTCTAAGCTTAAAATCAGACATTCCACAATCGTTAGGATACGCATTAATTTTATCCAATAAGACATCGATATTTATTTTGTTCGTTTCTTTGTCTATCTCACGCAGGTTCATGTTTTGCTTATTTGTATTCACTTCATTATTATTTATATGAATATTTGAGTTAATGCCGCAGGCGTATTGAAAAAGCAGCAATACCGTAATAAACGAAGCAGAATATTTAAATATACTCATATCATGTTCTCCCTCTCCCCCTCACTCGCCGCCTTACGGCTTTCCTCCACCGCCATTTCATCGCAGCGGTTGTTGTATTCGTCGTCCGCGTGCCCTTTTACCCACACGAACGTTACCTGGTGCGTCTCCAGTAGCGGTGCCAGCCTTTGCCACAGGTCGAGGTTTTTTACCTCGCCGCCTTTGCGCTTCCAGCCCATCCTCCGCCAAGAATTTAGCCACCCCAAGTTGATCGCGTTCGCCACGTACTGGGAGTCAGTATGTAATTTGACCTCGCATGGTTCCCGTAGCGCTTCCAGCGCCACAATTACCGATATGAGTTCCATGCGATTGTTGGTTGTATTTTCCTCGCCGCCCCGGAGTTCTTTTTTAGCGCTGCCGTACAAAAGTATAGCGCCCCAGCCTCCCGGCCCGGGATTGCCCTTGCATGCCCCGTCGGTGTATATTTCTACCTTCTTCTTCGTTTGCCGGCTTATCATTGCTTAGGTTCCGCTACTTCCGCTTGCTCTTCCCCCTCGTCCACATCCTCGTCGTCATCTTCATCCCTTTCAATGCGAGCAATCGAAATTACGCGTGATTCGCTGGATGTGCGCATTAGCCGGACCCCGTGCGTTGCGCGCCCGTATGTGCTTATGTCGGATGCTGCCATGCGTATTATCGTTCCGTCGTCAGAGATAATAAGTACGTCGTCGTTGTCGTCAACTACTTTGACATCGGCTACTTTGCCTGTTTTTTCCGTTATTATGCAGTTTTTTCTGCCGTAACCGCCCCGGTTTTGCGCCTCTCCGTCTTCGCCCCCGCGTAGGTATTCGCTGATCTCCGTACGTTTCCCATAGCCGTTTTCGGTGACGGTCAGCATCGCGCCGCCTTCCCTCGCGCGAGCCGCGCCTACGCAGTAATCCCCTTTTCGTAGACGTATTCCGCGTACGCCAGCCGCTACGCGGCCCATGGGGCGCGCGTCGGTTTCGCTAAAGCAGATCGCCATGCCGTTGTGCGTGGCGATCAGGATCATCTGTTCGCCGTCTGTGTCACGTACGGATATAAGCTCGTCGTCTTCCGCCAGAGTTATAGCTCGTATGCCGACGTTTTTAATGTTTCGCAGTTCTGTTTTCCTCATGCGCTTAACTGTGCCTCCGCGAGTCACCATAACGAGATACTCATCCTGGCCAAACTCGCGCATTCTGATCATCGCGGATACTTTCTCGCCTTGCGCTACAGGCAGTATATTTACAATGTTGGTGCCCCGAGCGTGGCGTCCGGCTTCTGGGATCAGATATCCTTTTTTACGGTAGACCCTGCCGTGGTTTGTGAAAAATAGGATATAATCATGCGTCGACGCTGTGAACAACGTCTCGACGTAGTCTTCCTCACGCGTCGTCATCGCCGTGATGCCCCGGCCTCCCCGGCGTTGAGCCTTGTAAGTGCTCGCGGGCAATCGCTTTATATACCCCGCGCGCGTCAGCGTGTAGACGCACTCCTCTTCGTCGATCAGGTCCTCGATGTCTATCTCGTCCTCGACCACCGCTATCTCAGTGCGCCGCTCATCGCCGTATTTGTCGCGTATCTCGGTCAACTCAGCGATAAGGACTTCGTCTAGTAACTTTTCATCGGCAAGAAGCGCCAGGTAGTTTGCGATTTTCTCCAAAAGCTCCCCGTATTCTTTCTCTATCTTTTCAATTTCCAAGCCCTGGAGGCTTCTCAGGCGCATTTCTAATATCGCCTGCGCCTGGATATCGCTGAGTCCAAAGCGTTCCATTAGGCGTTCTTTCGCGTTGTCATAACTTGTACGAATGATATGTATCACTTCGTCGATATTGTCGCAAGCTATGCGCAATCCTTCGAGGATATGAGCGCGCTCGCGTGCTTTTTTCAAGTCGTATTCCGTGCGTCGACGGACGATCTCGCGCTGGAATCTTATGTATTCGTCGAGTATCTGCCTGAGCGAGAGGATGCGCGGCTGCGACTGGTCGTCGATAAGCGCCAACATGACGATCGCGAACGTAGTTTGCATCTGAGTCTGCGTATAGAGACGGTTTAGTACGACCTGGACGTTCGCGTCTCGCTTGAGTTCGATGACGATCCTCATGCCGTCCCTGTCAGACTCGTCGCGCATGGCGGAAAGCCCTTCGATGCGCTTGTTTTTCACATTCTCCGCGATAGCCTCGAGCAGCCGCGCTTTATTTACCTGATAAGGCAGTTCCGTAACAATTATCCGCGAGCGCCCTTGCGAAAATTCTTCGATCTCCGTGCGCGCGCGCACGTGTATGCGGCCCCTGCCGGTGGCGTAAGCAGCCCTTATGCCAGCTCTGCCCATGATTATCCCCCGCGTCGGGAAGTCAGGACCTGATATATGCTCCATGATATCGTCAAGATCCGCAGCGGGGTTTTGCATAACGCATATCACGGCGTTTATAGCCTCAGTTATATTGTGAGGGGGGATGTTGGTCGTCATGCCGACCGCGATGCCGCTTGAGCCGTTTATAAGCAAATTTGGGAGCCGGCTTGGCAAAACTTTTGGCTGTTTGCGCGTCTCGTCGTAGTTTGGGACCCAGTCGACTGTTTCTTTTTCAATGTCCCGGAGCATCTCGTCAGATAGTTTAGACAATCTTGATTCCGTATACCTCATCGCCGCCGGCGGGTCTCCGTCTATCGAGCCAAAGTTTCCATGTCCCGATATGAGCATGTATCTCATTGAGAAGTCCTGCGCCATGCGCACCAGCGCGTCATAGATTGACGCGTCCCCGTGCGGATGGTATCGGCCCATGATATCGCCAACCGCAGTCGCAGATTTGCGGAACGGTTTATCGCTCGTCAGGTTGCTCTCGTGCATCGTATACAATATGCGGCGATGGATAGGTTTTAGCCCGTCGCGTACATCCGGCAATGCCCTATCGATAATTACCGACATGGCATATGTCAGAAACGATTTTTCCATTTCTTCTTCAAGAGGTGCAGTGACTATTTTTTGTTCAGGGAAAAATATATCCCCAGTCTTTTCCTTCTTTGGCAATTATATCAAACCTTTCTTCGCCAAATGCTTTTGGCGCGGCGCTATCGCGCTGTTATGTATCCAAATCAACTGCATATTTCGCGTTTTTTTCAATGTATTCTTTACGCGGTTCAACTTTTTCTCCCATAAGGACTGTGAATACTTCATCCGCCTGTATCGCGTCGGTGAGCTGAATCTGCTTGAGGACACGAGTCTCTGGATTCATAGTCGTGTCCCAAAGTTCGCGCGCGTCCATTTCGCCGAGGCCCTTGTTTCTTGCAATATCGACTTTGCCCTTTCCATCCTCGCCACGCATCTCTGTCAGCGCTGTTTCCAACTCTTCCTCATCGAGTACATAGCGCGATGACTTGCCGCGCGTAAGCTTAAACAGCGGCGGCTGCGCGGCGTAGACATATCCGCCTTCTACAAGAGGGCGCATAAATCGGAAAAAGAACGTCAGCAGCAGCGTCCTTATATGGCTGCCATCTACATCGGCGTCCGCCATGATTATAACTTTATGATAACGCAATTTTGCTTCGTCGAAGTCTTCTCCAATTCCGGCGCCAAGCGCCGTTATTACAGGCGTGAGTTTGTCGTTTCCGTATACTTTATCGGCTCTGGCTTTTTCAACGTTTAGCATTTTGCCCCAAAGCGGAAGTATCGCTTGGAACCGGCTGTCTCTCCCGCCCTTTGCGCTACCTCCAGCGCTATCTCCCTCGACGATGTATATCTCAGTTAGCGCCGGGTCCGCTTCGTTGCAGTCCGCGAGCTTTCCTGGAAGCGCCATGCCCTCGAGCGCGTTTTTGCGCCTTATGTTCTCGCGCGCCTTTCGCGCTGCCTCACGTGCGCGTGAAGCAGTTATGGATTTGTCCAATATTGACCTTGCAATTGCCGGATTTTCTTCGAAATATGTCGTCAATTTTTCAGACATCATATTATCGACGAAAGTCTTTATCTCGCTGTTTCCAAGTTTCGATTTAGTCTGACCTTCAAATTGTGCGTCGAGGAGCCTTACTGATATTACCGCCGTTATCCCTTCGCGGCAATCCTCGCCTGAGAGCTTGTCTTCTCCTTTGAGCAAGTTTGCCTTTTTCCCGTAATCGTTAAGAATACGGGTCAGCGCTGTTTTAAATCCCGTTTCGTGCATGCCTCCGTCCGGAGTGTTTATATTATTCGCAAAACTGAGCAGAAATTCGTTGTAGACGTCACTACAATACTGCAGAGCTATCTCCGCCGTAGAATTATTCCGCTCGCCATAAAGACGGATGATGTTTTCATGGAGCGGCGTCTTGTTGCGGTTAATATACTGAACGAATTCGATTATTCCGCCCTCATAGCGCATCGTGTCTGATGTTTCGCGTCCTTCTCTCTCGTCTCGTGTTGTGATCCTAAGCCCTCCATTGAGAAAAGCCTGTTCGCGCATTCGCGTACGCAAAAGATCGTAACTGAAATCACAATCGTCAAAAATTTCGCCGTCGGGCATGAACCTCACTTCTGTGCCGTTTTTCTCAGTTTTTCCAACAACTGTCAGTTCTTGAATAATATCTCCTCTTGTAAACTTCATCTCATAAATCAATCCGTTTTTATAGACGCGCGCATATAGCCATTCCGACAAAGCGTTGACGACCGACGCGCCCACGCCGTGCAATCCACCCGCTACTCTATACCCGCCTCCGCCAAACTTTCCACCTGCGTGTAAGACCGTAAATACAACCTCAAGCGCACTTTTCCCTGTCTGCTCTTGAATGTCGATCGGAATACCACGACCATTATCAACTACTGTTATGCTTCCGTCTTTATCTATAGTTACAGATATTTCGTCGCAAGCACCAGCTAGCGCTTCGTCTATAGAGTTGTCTACAATTTCATATACGAGATGATGCAGCCCTGAAGAAGAAGTAGATCCTATATACATGCCAGGTCGTTTCCGCACAGCCTCTAGACCTTCGAGCACCTGTATTTGAGACGCGTCATAATCGCCGTATTCATTACCGTTTATATCGAGCGTGTTTTCATCGGACATAAGAAATTTCCCTTCTATTGGGTGGGCTATAGCCCACTTTAATCATTTTCTACAGCACGGAAGATTCCGCGCGTCTTAACAGCGTTTGTGACGACAAGGGCGATATATAAACAATCTCTCTGTTTTCTCGGTTTCTAATATTTTCACTATACGATTTTGTCTCATTTTCACGGCTTCCCTTTAAAACGCGGGATTCTCCTTTTTCCTTACGACAGGTAATAATAAATGAATTTGGTATTTCCGTGGACACATTAATTACTTTTCCCGTTTTTTCCGCGTTACTTAAAAATTTTCGTGTTATATGAGAACTTGTAGTGTTGTCCATATCAAAAATCCCAATAATATCATCTTCAAAGACTACTACATTTTGCCCCAAATGCAAATACAACACCATACCTCCTAAAAATTCATACTTTGTTTTACAACGCAGCCTATCTTATATTACAGATCCATTCTTAATATGTATAATCCTACTATTTGGGGAAACACGCGCCGCGCGCTCATCGCAACAAGTAATAAACACCTGTCCGTTGTTTATTTTTTCTAGAACAAAATTTTGCCGCTTTGCATCAAGTTCGGATAATACGTCGTCAAGCAATAATAATGGATACTCTCCGCTATTGTTAAAGTGCATATCACGTTCAGCAAGTTTTATTGAAATGACAACCGTCCGTGCTTGGCCTTGCGAAGCGAATTTCCGCGCAGCTACGCCATTTATATCTATCTCAAGATCATCTTTATGAATACCAGAAAGGCACAAACCAGATTGAAGTTCCGCGTTTCTGTGTTCTCTCTGATGCTCAAGCAAATCCGGTAGCAGTTGCTCCGGTTTTTTTCCAAACGTCTGCATACCGCCAACTGTTTTATACCTAATTTCAAGTACATCTTCGCCATCTGAAAATCCTTGATGTATATCCGCCGCTTTATTTGAAAGAGCATTAACAAAAGAAGATCTATAATATATTATACGCGCACTTTGATGCGCCATTCGAAGGTTATAATCGTCAAGTAATTCAAGTAAAGAAGGTTTTTCTCTATAATCACGTAATATTCTAGATTTGTGGTTATATAGTCGGTTAAACTCCGTTATCGCCGCGAGATAGCCAGGACGAAGCTGTGAAAGACACTGATCCATCATTTTTCGCCTAACCACCGCGCTATCTTTTACCATGCCTAAATCGTCCGGGGAAAATGGAACTGCTGTTAGCTTACCAGCAAGTTCACTTAAAGCCTTAAGCTTTGCGCCGTTTATATATATTTCTCGACGACGCCCACGAAAAAATCTAGCTTCAAGTGTTTGGTTTCGCCCCCCGGATATCATATCGATTTTGATCACTGATGCATCATGACCAAGCGATATCATTTCTTTATCGCTTGCCAAACGAAATGAACGCGCTGACGCTAGATAGTAGATAGCCTCAATAAGACTGGTTTTTCCTTGTGCGTTACTTCCAACAATGACGTTAATCCCATCGTCAAACTCTAATTTTTCCTCTTTGTAATTACGAAAATCTATTAAATGTAATTTCTTTACTACCATATTCTACACTATATTATCTGACAAGAAGTCTTTCATCGCCACACCTTATTATACAGCCGTTGGTTATCTTTTTTCCCCTCGCAAAGCAAGGCTTACCATCGACAAAAACATCGCCGCTTTTAATAATTATTTTTGCTTCACCCCCGGTAGAAGCAATAGCCGAAAATTTAAGCAAAGAATCAAGCTTAATATATTCTCCCTTAATCTTAATTATTCTTAAACCTCGTATCTTAACTATCATAAGACTTGAGCCTGACCGGCAAAATCATATAAACAAATTTTTTGCTATCGTCAGCCGGGGAAATAACACACGGAGTAACTCCGGATGATAGCTCGAAGATTATATCGTCAGCGGGCGCCGCTTTTAGAGCGTCTAGCAAATATCTATCATTAAAACCAATTTCAAGTCCTTCTCCATCTCCTGACATGCTGCATTCATCGCTTGCCTTTCCAAGAGCCGTTGCAGAATAAAGTTGCACAATACCGTCGTCAAAAACACATCTTACAGGGTTTTTCATTTTTTCATTGATTATTAAAGCCACACGCTCTGTCGCCGCAATAATCTCGCTTTTTACAATTTTAAATCTATATTTTGATGACTGCGGGATTGAATTCCTATAATTTAAAAATTCACCTTCAAGCCTCCTTGAAATAAGCATCGTCTCCCCAATCATAAACATAATGTGTTTTGTTCCAACAGTTATGTTTACTTCCTCTTTTCCGTCGGACGTTATCTTTTCAACTTCTCCTAAAGCGTTTCCTGGGACGACAAAACTAAAAGACTGGGCGCTATCATTATCAAGAGACTCACGACGAAGAGCTAACCTATACCCATCGACGGCTACGATCGTAAGTTCTCCTCCCCCAATTTCAAATAAGGCTCCTGTATGGATAGGCCTTGACTCATTATCACTGACCGCAAAATTAGTTTGAGCGATCATTTTCTTAAGAATAGCTTCTTCTATAACAATAGAATCCTGACTATCTACAGATGGGAGCTCAGGATAATCAAGAGACGGAGAGCCTAAAATCTCAAAATCACTCATTTCACTACTGATAGCTGCTACCAATCCCGCGTTTACGGATACGGTAACATTTTGGCCTGGCATCTTCCTTATTATTTCGCCAAATAGTCTTGCATTTAATACTATCCCTCCTTCTTCCTCTATCTGTGCTGGGACAGTAGTAACTATTCCTATCTTCAGGTCATAACCGGTAATTTTTACATCGTTTTCCATAGCTTCAATCAGCAAACCTTCGAGCGAGGCTACAGGACTTTTTATTGCCGCGCCGCGCGACGATGTTAAAATCGCGGTAAGGAGCAGCAGCTTTTCGCATGTGAATTTCATAAAGCTTCCCTTTCTTTACAGATATTGTTTTCTTGGTCGTATCGCGACAAAAAAAACTTTTTTTATATATATATAAAATATATTATTATAGTAATAATCGTAGTAGTAGGAAAAACTGTGGAAAAGTAAGAAAAAGAACGGTGGCGACTGAAGAATCACGAGTTGGTTTTTTGTGGAAAAAGCGCTGGTTTACAGTAGAGGGTTGTTCATAACTGACTTCCAACATAATTTCTAACGTTAATACATGTGGAGATGGGGATTTTAAGTAATTGAATTTATGTTTGAAGTTATATCGCTTATTATTTTCGAAAATTCTGTTTTTTCTCTTAATGTAGCTTCTATCCGTCGAATAGAAGAAAGCACGGTTGAATGATCGCGACCGTCGAAAATTTCGCCAATATCCTTGAGGGAAAGATTTGTCATTTTCCTTATTAAAAACATAGCTATCTGCCTTGCTAGCGCTGTATCTCGCGTTCTGCTTTGACCTTTTAAATTCTCAGGCGTCAGCAAATAATATTTAGCCGTCTCGCTAATTATTGTTTCAGTAGTCGGTATAAGTTCTTTTATTCCCTTAAACATATCTTTTAGGCGAGAAGTGACGGAAGCTACAGTAATGTCATCGTCCATTATATCTCTATACGCTATTATCATCTTTACGGCGCCTTCAAGTTGCCTTACGTTTGATATTAGATTCTCCGCAATATAATTTGTGACATCGTCCGGAAAAGTTACGCCAAGTTGCTCCGCCTTGTTTCTTATTATAGCTACTCGCAGCGCGTCGTCCGGCGGTTGAATGTCGGCTTGTAGGCTGGATTCAAGCCGTGTTTTTAGCCTGTCTTCAAGCCTATGCATTTCACTGGGCGGCCTATCCGAAGTGAAAACGATCTGTTTACCAAGTTCATATAAGGTATTAAAAGTATTGAAAAATTCATTTTGAGTTTCAATCTTACCCGCTATAAATTGAATATCATCCATAAGAAAGAAATCTGCGCCTCTATATTTTTCCCTGAATTCTATCATCTTTCCTTGTTGGATCGCTAAAATCAGCTCGTTGAGAAATTCGTCCCCTTTTACGCACGCGATTCTATAGTGGGGATATTTTTTAGAAATAGAGTGCCTGATAGCATGCAGTAAGTGAGTCTTGCCAAGACCTGACTCACCATAGATAAATAGCGGATTATATCCTTGCTTTGGAAGGCCTTCACCGACTGCCAACGCGGCCGCATGAGCGAATTTGTTTGAATTTCCTACAACGAAATTTTCGAATGTATATTCGTCAATATACATATAGTCTGGTTCAGAAGAAGCTTCTGTCATTGCCTTTAGACCATCGTCATCAAGTATGATAACGTCATACTCTCCTGAAAAAATTTCGCATAACGCGCTTTTTATCGTTCCTATAAAGCGTCCCTCTATTACGCTTTTTTTAAATACCGACGGGGTATGAATAAAAAGTCGGCTATCAGATAGCTCTATGGCCCTGCAATCGTCAAACCAGGTGGATATAGCCGTTTCTGTAAGATCTGAGCTGAGTATATTAAGTACCCTTCCCCATACGTCGGTAGCGGAATTCATATTGCATGCCCTTTCTAAAACATTTGTATCACGCTATGTTTATATTAACAAAAAACTGCAACAAAATCAAGATATTTCGACGTATTGCCATATATATTTGTAACTGTTCAGTGGGTATTCAAAAACTCGCAATGGTTACATGCTCCGCACAAAAGTTTTGGTCATTATTACTAGTTTTCACCGCTGTGCCAGTGCGTTGCCTGTAACAAACCTGTGTTTTTGGATGCCAACTGAACTGTAACATATATTTAAAAGAAAAAAGAAAAGGGAGAATTATCGATATTATCGTCAATTCTCCATTTGATTTAAATGAATTGAAAATCAGCCTTTTACCCCTGCCTGGATTTGGTTTAGCCTTTTAGTTAGTACGCTCTTCCTACGCGCGGCTTTATTTTTATGGACAAGTCCCTTTGTCGCTGCGCGGTCGACAGTTTTAACCGCAATTTTATAAGCGCTTTCCGCTGATTCGACGTCGCCGCTTAAAGCAGCAGCGTTAAACTTTTTGATATTTGTTTTCATAAGCGACTTGGCTGCCTTATTTCTTGCCGCCGCTTTCTCTGATATCAAAATTCTTTTCGATGAGGATTTAATATTCGCCATTGGATTACATACACCCCCTCTCTTCACGCAGAGAGTCATTCTACCACTTGATTGACGCTAAATCAAGCATTTTTTACATTTCTAGTATAATAAAATATATACTGTTGCGCAACGCCCCCGTATGGGTCAAATACTGTATGGTTAAAATCACCGTTATAGTACGTATCGATAGCCCGCTTGACCCAAACATCGACCGGGAAAGCGTCGAGCATATTAAAGCCAAATAAAACGACGCAGTCAGCCACCTTATCCCCGACACCACGTAGCTTTTTTAACACCGCGCGAGCATCTAAAGAGGATACCTTAGAAAGCGCGTCAAGATCAAGTTTCCCGTCCGCGACAGCTCTTGCCGCATCTAAAATATATCGCGCCCTATAACCGCATCGTAAAGGCGCTAAACTGGCCTCGTCAAGCATAGACAGCCTGCTTGCGGAAGGGAAAGTGAAAAAAAACTTGCCACCTGACTCAAACCGGTCGCCGAAGATTTCGCAAAGATTTTTAATTATTATTTTAATTCTGGGGATATTATTGCGCTGTGAAATAATAAAAGAACAAAGCGCTTCCCAACTGTCCTGCTTGAGTATACGTATACCGGCGCCAAAAGATGAAGCTCTACGCATGAAATCATCTATGCAAATATGCCTTCGGATATGCGCGTAATCTCGGTCGATATCAAAGTAATCTTTCCAGACATTTTCAAAATCATCGTCGTCATATTTAATAAAGACACTGTTGCCATTTTGGCGAACGCGCGCGGCGCAACCACGCGAGACACCGGAATAGACTCCATTTTCGTCGGCGTTCCAGCGGAAACACTGCCCGCATTCAAATATTTTAACAAGGTCAAAATCTGAAATATCAGTTATTTCGAACTCTCCGCCATGGTCTACGTATAGCAAAAAGACGGACCCCCTTATTATATCAAGATATGCCATCAATCAACGAATGCGCCACGTCAAGATTGAGGCGTTTATTTAAAACTGCAAGTCCTTTCAGCCGAGAGTACAGCTACGCACTGAAAAATAGGCAGACTCTGAGCATAGAACTTTTGCTCGTATTCGGTCATAATTCCAACAGGCCCGTTTTTATGAAGATCACGGGTAACTTCGATCAAACTAAAATCAGAACGCTCAAATTCCCGAAGAGAAAACTCAAAAAGCGGAAGGCTGTCCGTCTTGAAATATAACTGTCCGCTGTCGTTTAGGATTTGTTTGTACATCTCTAAAAAACTCTGGCAGGTGAGACGGCGCTTTGCGTGTCTGTTGGAAGGCCAGGGATCGCAAAAGTTTATATATATTCGTGAAACCTCACCCGGCGCGAAAAGGCTTGACAAGTTTTCCGCAAACATATTAACGAAACGAATATTGGGCAAATCAGCGTCGACAGCCCGCTCAAGCGCTATTACTAGAACATTGGCGGATTTTTCAAGCGCGACGAACAAAACATCGGGTTGAGCCGCAGCAGCCTTGGCGAGAAATCCGCCTTTCCCGCAACCAATTTCGACTCGCAACTCACTGTATCCAAAACTATTGAGCCAACAGCCTTTGTAAAGCTCAGGATCATTGACTAGCAGATGTGCGCATCTTTCCATACGCGCCGCCAAATTCGGCTTTCTTCTCATACGCATAATAAAACTATTCCAAACTTTTTTATCACTTTAGCCTATTCTATCCTGTTTTTTGAAAAAATCAAGAATTATGGTTGCTTTAATGAACCGTCCCCGTGTTCATTTTTCAAAGCAAATGATGAAATTTCTTTTGCTTTTTCTGTATATAAATGGTATCATTATGCCAGAAAAAAACTCTCGCTTTTATAGCGGTCAGCAAGTCAGTTTTTCCAAGCTGCAATGTTCCGTAAAAAGCGTCTATACCTGTATGAATGAGTATACTCATAATATACAAAAACATAACAGTAAAGGGTTTTGAGAAACATAAACATATAAAAACAGTCAATTTAGAAAAAACAAAAAAGAATTAAGAAAAAGATTTGGTATTTCTATTAGGTTTTGGAGGAAAGAAAAATGTTTTTGAAAAAAGCTATGATATTTCTATTAATTATCATGCTATCATTTTCTGCTATGACGCCATCACTTGCATCACTTGGCGTCTCCCCCCCGCAAAACAGCGAAGAATTTGACGCTGAATCGATCAATTTCTTTGGTGAAGCGGCGCGGACATTACGCGATCCGGAAGATGAAGAAGAAGCCTATGTTTCCTCGATCATATTGACTTCTGGCAGCGGCACTATGATAGTAGACGGAGAAAAAATTCCTGTTGTATCTCCGGAAACAGACAAAGGGAGGAATCTTCTCCCAGTTGCAGATATCGCCGAAGCCCTTGGTGCGCAAGTCGATATTGACGATGCGACAGGAGAAATAGCCATTATGGAAAGCAACGACGTTACTGTGCTCGATACGCCATTGCCTTCAAAGGATATCCAGCTATACGACATACAAAAAGTAGCCGAAGTATTAACCCTTGATTATGCGGTTGAAGGGGAGAACATCGTTATGACTCGGCCTTTCCAGTCAAAGATGCTACTTGTTATTCTCAAACCGGGAAAAAAGCTGACGAGCGAATACGGGGCTACAGACATAATTTCGGATGGTAAGGGTAGATACGCATTGAAATATGATTCTATTTCCCAAGCAAAAGAGGGCTACGACAAGATAAAAGCTCTGCCTGACTGCCAAAATATTATGCCAAATAGAATAATTTTTGCCAATGACACTCCCAAAGAGGCGGAGATTAAAGCTTTTGCGCTGCCGGTGCCTAACTGGGGCGCCGAACGTATACATTCGGAAATGATGAAAGATTATCTTGAGGACATTGGCAAAACCAATGACGAGATAATAGTGGCTGTTATGGACTCAGGTGTTCTTGCTAGCCATTCTCACCTAGCCGACAGGATAGTGCCTGGACGCAATTTTTCTACAGAACAGCCCAACAATCCAAACTATACTACGGATATAAACGGTCATGGTACCCTTATGTCAGGTAATATAGTCACATGTACGCCAAATAATGTAAAAATTATGCCGGTGAAGGTTCTCAGTAGCGCTGGAACGGGATTAGAGACGGACCTTGTGAAAGCTATCAAATGGGTAGTAGATGAAAACGATGACGTAAAGATAATAAATATGAGCCTTGGCGTAACAAATATGGAGATCGATCCGAATTGGGATTTGCTAATTAGGAAGGCGTGCGAATATGCGGTTGAAAAAGGGGCAACCATTATCACGGCTGCGGGAAACGCTGAAACGGGGAAACCTCCTATTGACACAAAATATGTATCCCCAGCAAGGCTGGATTGTGTAATTACAGTAGCTGCTACAGATGTCAGCGACAATATTGCTTATTTTTCTAACTTTGGAGATTCGGTCAATATTTCTGCTCCAGGTACAGACATTGTAAGCAGCGGGCCCAGCAATAAATATTACATTATAAGCGGCACATCTGTAGCAACGACTTTTGTTAGCGCTGCGGCGGCTATGTTCAGCTTAATTGAACCGGGCTTTGCCTTCAAAGAGATTAAGGAAGTGGTCGAGGCAATAGCTTTAGACTTGGGCGACCCAGGATGGGACCGAATCTATGGTTGGGGCATTATCGACTTTGAACTCCTCGCCGCAAAAGGTATGCTGAAAGTCGGTTCCGGCGTTGTCGGAAATGGTGGTACAATTACGGTTCCGGTTATGGCATTGGACAGCTTGATGCTGTCATCGCTGAGCTTTCTGATTTCCTACCAAAATGAAACAATGAAACTGACGAACGTTACGCTACCTGATAATTCAGTATTTAATATGGAATTTAATTCAATAAATAGCCAGGATTTAGTTAGCCTTACATCTGAAGGGGCTATGTTTATAGATCCAAACGATGTTCTTCTATACCTAACTTTTGAATTATTCGAATACGCAGGGGTAGGTAATATTGAAATATTTTTTGCTGATATCGATGCGACAGGCATATTCAATATGCCAATACAACTCTCAATGCAAGACGGTTCTGTTAAGCTTATCCGTTATGGAGACGCAAACAGTGACAACCTAGTGAATGGTTTCGATACGCAAGCAATGGTTCTATGGATCAATGCAGGAAGACCTGCTGGAGAGATAGACGAAGCCGCTGCAAGGATAACCAGCGCATCTGGAAGGCCAGATGGTTTTGATGTACAGGATTTGGCGCTATGGATCAACGCTGGTGGTAATCCTTTAGTGGGGCATCCCGGACCGAATGCTTTGGCAAGACAAACCGAATCGAGTTCTGTATCATCGTTTTCCATCGCCGCCACATCGGCTGAAGCGGACCTGACAATCGAAGTAGAAAGCAAAACTGCGTCGCCAGGCGACACT
>WRNV01000077.1 GCA_009776445.1 Oscillospiraceae bacterium
GCCTCACCCGTAGCGTAGCGTTTGACAATCCTGTACTAGCCACAAAACTGCGCGAACTCGGTTTCCCCGATACGCCTGCCCGTTTCAGTCAATTTGCTGATATACTAAGAACTTCCGAACACCGCTCAAACAAAACATTTCTCGTTCTTGACGATTTTCATTTGATACACACCGAACAGGCCCTGCTCTTTGCGGAGCGTTGCGCTCATTTGCGCGTGCCCGGCGCTTGCGTGATAATCATCTCAAGAAACGAACCCGAGATCAACGCTGTTTCTTTGTTTTCGAAAGGTCAAGCAAGCAGAATAATAGAAAACGACCTGTGTTTTACAGACGACGAAATTGTCGATTTCCTCAGATATTTTGGCGTCCCGTTTTCATTACTTGATCTCCCGCAGTTTTCCGACACGACGAAAGGCTGGGCGCTTGCGATAAAACTGCTATCGCTTGTACTAAAAAGGGCGCCTGGGAACATTGACATCGCTCTCAAAACGATGAAACAAAATGTATTCAAACTTATGGAAAGCGAAGCATGGGCAGATTTTTCTGAAAGTACTCAAAGAAAACTTGTAAGGTTATCGCTCATATCTGATTTGCCGCTCACGCCGCTTCGCGAAGCTCTTGACGATGCTTCGCTAATGCGCAACGCTTCCCAGCTGTCGTTGTTTATTTGGTTTGACAGTTTCATTGGTGATTACAGGATCCACCCGCTATACCTTGAATTCCTGCAGAGCAGGCAATCCATATTGTCTGAAGAAGAGAAGCAGGACATGTACAGGAAGGTAGCCGCTTGGTGCGATAGCAACAATTTTTATACAGACGCCGTGAATTACTATGCAAAGTCAAGACAATATGATCGTATCCTAAATATTCTTCTTACACATCCATTTAAACTTCCGCCTGATAACTGTAAATATTTTCTTAGTATATTAGAAGGGATCGACCCGGAAAATAAAGATAAAAGCGACTACAACGTTTTAGTGCTGAAAAACCTTTTTGTACCTCGGCTATATATCGGCATAGGCAAATACGAAAAAGCGCGGGAACTGTCATTCGAAAACATAAGGGAATGGGAACACTCAAGCGAGCCTATTTCTTCATATTTACTATATACCGCATACAGCAATCTGGCTTATATCGATATGTACATATGTACCATAACGCACGAATACAATTTCAAAAAATATATGGAAAAAGCGTTGAGGTATTATAAAATGTCGGCCATCCAGCCTATTGAGGTAACAGGGTCTTTTTCTGTCGTCGACATCCGTTCCTATGCCTGCCTGGTAGGGGAAGGCGCGGACTTGCCGGAATTCGGCCGATTCCTTGAAATTGCAAGGGATACTAACCTGCTTATCGAGGAAACTTATCATAGCATGTTTTATGGTTATGACGATTTAGCGGAATGTGAATTCGCTTTTTTTAGAAATCAGATAAATCAGGCGAGAAGCTGCGCGTACAACGCTATATTGAAAGCACGCGAAAAAAAGCAGTATAGCATCGAGGCTATCGCCCAGTTCTATTTGCTTCGAACGGCGGTACACGAGGGGGATTACCAATTAGTAAACGAAGTACTCCGGCAATTGCACGACCATTTGGACAACCAGCATTTTTGGAACAGTCAAATGCTTTATGACTTGATTACTGGTTCATTTTACGCGTTTGTCGGGCTTACCGATATGGTGCCTTCATGGATTGCCGCCTATGAAAAAGAACCGGTATCTGAAGTTCGCATCCCGGTTAGGGAGCTAATTGTCAGCGTCGGGTATTTCATTTCACTCAAAAAATATAAGCAGGCGCTCGCGATTTTATGTAATTCATATCCGCGCGCTCCGCATGAGCGTTTCTATTTTGGTGAATTGGCAATTACATTACTGCTTGCCGTTACCCGTTACAGGACGGACGATGTTTCGGGAGCGCTCAATGAATTTGAAAAGGCATATGAAATGTCACTGCGCGGAGAATTCGAAATGACTTTTATCGAGCTTGGCACAACTTTCCATGATCTGACGGTAGCCGCGCTGAAACAGAAAAACTGCTCCATCCCTGAACAGTGGTTAAAAACGATTGACCGCAAAGCTGCCATATACGCAAAAAGAGTGAGTTTTATCCGGAATTCGATCAAACGCGCAAGGCGTATCGAAGACGTCGTTACGCTGACGGACAGAGAAAGGGATGTGTTAAGTGATCTGTATTATGGATTGTCTCGCGACGAAATCGCGTCAAACCGTTATTTGTCGATAAACACTGTAAAGAAAATCCTACAGTCGATCTATATGAAGCTTGACGCTAATAACAATGTAGACGCTATCCGTATTGCGATAGAGAAAAAGCTGATAGATTAAGTGGTAAGTTATAGGACTCCGTAGTTTTGCAGCTTTGGGAATCCCCACTGCCTGAGCACCTCAAAGACGCCAACAGCTACCGAATTCGAAAGGTTCAGGCTGCGCGCCCCCGCCAGCATCGGGAAACGCACGCACTGGTTAAGGTTTGCGCGCAGAAGGTCTTCGTCGAGCCCCCTAGTCTCGCTTCCGAAAAAAATGTACGCGCCGTCCTGGTAGTGCTGTTCCGTGTAGATGTGCCTGGCTTTTGTGGAAAAATAGTAAAACTTATAGCCTGATGTATCCGGGGATTTGCCCGTTGCGCTGAGCGCGCCGTCGGTGGCTTTGTCCCAAAAAGCGGAAATATCATCATAATAAGTGATATCAAGCATATGCCAGTAATCCAACCCCGCCCGCTTGAGCTGTCTGTCGTCCGTTTTAAATCCCATTGGCCCGACAAGGTGTAATCTAGTACCTGTTGCAGCGCACGTTCGCGCGACATTGCCAGTGTTCTGAGGTATCTGAGGTTCGACTAAAACGATATTCAGCGTCATTTTAAGCACCCTTTCCAGGCTACCCAGTTAACAGTAACCATAGCGCGTTACTGTTCAGTGGGTGTCCAAAAACTCGCAATGGTTACAGGCTCCGCACACAAGTTTTGGCCATTATTACTAGTTTTCACCAATGTACTAGTGCGTTGGCTGGAACCAACCTGTGTTTTTGGATGCCCGCTGAACAGTTTCCATAGCGTACCACGAACCTTTTTTAATGTCAAAAAGTTCTTGCATTTTGCGTGACACTTTGCTAAAATATTTTGGCATCGACGCACGGCCCCTGATTTTCCGCCGTGTGCGGCGCTTGTAGCGCTGTGGGTAGAAAAGTCGACGGAGCCGGAGGGTGACCGCGCGTAAATAAAATATACGCGAACGGTCGAAAAACAAATAAAAAATGGAGGAAAAACATGTCAGTAGTTTCAATGAAACAGCTCCTTGAAGCCGGCGTACATTTCGGCCACCAAACGAGGCGCTGGAATCCAAAAATGGCACCGTACATCTATATGGAGCGCAACGGAATCTATATCATCGACTTGCAAAAAACCGTCAAGAAACTTGAGGAAGCATACAATTTTATTCGCGATGTTAGCGAAAGCGGTGGCTCCGTACTCTTTGTCGGCACAAAAAAACAAGCCCAGGAAGCTATAAAGGAAGAAGCGGAACGCGTCGGTATGTTCTTCGTAAACGCGCGCTGGCTTGGCGGGATGCTCACCAATTTCAAAACGATGCGCATGAGGATCGACCGACTGGCGCAACTGCGCAAAATGCAGGACGACGGCACTTTTGACATCCTGCCGAAAAAAGAGGTCATCCGGCTCACTAACGAGATTAACAAGCTGGAAAAATATCTCGGCGGAGTCAAGGAAATGAAAAAGCTACCCTCCGCGTTGTTCATCATCGACCCTCGCAAGGAACGCAACGCGATCGCGGAAGCCCGGAAACTCAGTATTCCGATAGTCGCTATTGTCGATACAAATTGCGACCCGGACGAGATCGACTACATCATCCCCGGCAACGACGACGCGATACGCGCGATAAGGCTTATCTCGCAAGCTATGGCCAACGCTGTTTTGGAAAGCCGCCAAGGCGACGACGTCATTGAGCCTACTGACGCGCAGGACAACGAACCGACAATCCGCGTAAACGACGAAATTCCATCTGATGATAATTAGTACCCTATTTGAAAGGATGATATATTTATGGCATTTACAGCAAAAGATGTAAAAGAACTCAGAGAGTTGACCGGTGTCGGTATGATGGACTGCAAAAGAGCGTTGACCGAGTCCGACGGGGATAAGGATAAGGCTGTCGCGTACCTGCGCGAACACGGGCTTGCTACAGCGCAAAAGAAGGCGGGTAGGGTAACCGCTGAGGGCATGGCGTACGCCGACGTCTTCGATGGCGTTGGGGTCGTCGTCGAGGTTAATTCCGAAACTGATTTTGTAGCGAAAAACGACATGTTCGTCGGATTCGTCAAAGGCGTCGCGGCAGTCGTAGCCACGAACGCGCCAGCGGACGTAGATGAGCTGATGGCGCTCCCATATCCCGAAACCGGAAACACGGTAGCGGCGCAGCAGCAAGAAATGATACTGGTTATTGGAGAAAACATCTCAGTGCGCCGATTTGTTCGCTACACCGACGGTTTGAGCGTGCCGTACGTACACGCGGACGGCAAAATCGGCGTCATCGTAAACCTTGAGATATCAGGCATTTCCGATGACGATGCAGTCAACGAACTTGGCAAAGACATCGCCATGCAGATAGCCGCCATGCGCCCGCTATACCTCGACACCGCGTCTGTTGACGCAGACGAACTTGAAAAGGAAAAGGAAATTCAGCTAAACAAGGCTATCGAAGAGAACAAGGCAAAGAACCTGCCCGATGACAAAGCCCGCCAGATAGCTGAAAGTATGGTCAAAGGGCGCATTAACAAATACTATGAGGAATTCTGCCTTCTAAACCAACCCTATGTAAAAGAAAACAAGCTCACTGTGGAAAAGCATGTGGCGCAGGTCTCCAAGGCGCTTGGCGGAAAAATCGCCATAAAAGCTTTCACCCGTTTCGAAAAAGGCGAAGGTATCGAGAAGAAGCAGGAAGATTTCGCTGCCGAAGTCGCAAGCATGGTCAAGTAGTTTTAATCACAAAAAAATAATGCGGGGTGCTGCCGCCAGGTGGCTGAGAAGGCGCGAAAAGCCGCGCCTAACCCTTATTACCGGATGCGGGTAATGCCGTCGTCGGGAAAATAAGGCAACGTACGCGCCTCGCTATAGTAATTATAGGAGGCGCTATATTATGAATAAAACCGCTTCGCGCGAGAATTTACGCTCGCTTGTGGAAACATCTCTGCTCGTCGCTATCGGGTTTGTACTGAGCTACGTAAGCTCTCTACTGGGACTCAGGATGCCCCAGGGCGGTTCTTTCACTTTACTGTCATTGCTGCCGATTCTTATGATTGGCCTTCGCCGCGGCTTAAAATGGGGAATTGGGGGCGGCTTTGTTTATGCTTGCCTACAAATGCTCCAGGAATTCTGGCCGCCGCCGACCGCCACGTTTTTCGGCTATCTCTCCGTTATCATGCTGGACTATGTCATAGCGTTCACCGTACTAGGGCTTTCCGGTTTGTTTCGCGCGCGCCGCTACGGTTTACTATACGCAGCGCCACTGTGTCTTTTCCTCCGTTTCGCCAGCCACTTCGTATCCGGCCTTGTTATATGGAATGTTTACGCCGGTGATCTGCCAGTTTGGCTCTATTCGCTGACATACAACGGCTCTTACATGGGGTTTGAGCTGGCAAGTACTATGGCAGTAGGCGCTGTCCTGTGTAAAACGGCGCCGTTCCTATTCGACTCCAAACTAAAGTGAGCTTTGCCCACTTTCGCTTTAAGTAATCGGTAATATCTCTCCGGTGTCATCGTCTATGATATACCGTCCCGAGTCAGCCGTTATAAGCCAGGCGGGGGCGATAACCCCTTCCCCAAACGAACCGGAAACTCGATGCCTGTATCCGGCCTCCACTTTATCAATACGCGCGCAATCGGCATTGCCAAGCCTCACCCAAGACAGAAAGCTCAGCAGCGCGGTAGCCGCATGCGTTATCTCCGTACCGTCAGGATCGGGTTCAACGCCTGTTACGTACCTTCCCGCGATCATCTGAAGGCTTCCATCGCGAAAAATAAATTCCGTAGCGCAATTGAATATGCTTATCCCTTTGTACGCGTCGATAACAGTGACTGTTTCTGTTCCCTCGCTATAGGATACTACTTGCGACGCAGTTTCGACCCCCATTTTATCCAGCAGTTCCAAGACAGTTCTCAGTGATCCGTTTTCATTTGTAATATCCGTGTTTTTAAGCCGAATCTCGAAATCTCCCGCGCTATAGAATTCCGCCGTCCCACGCTGGGCGTTTTCATACAAGAATATAACGCCATGATCAGTCATTGTCGTTTCGCCAAGGACAGCTTGCGCTATCATCGCCTCTGACTCGTCCTGGCGCGCTGTCCGCATTGTCCTTATTGCGCCGTTTGAAATAATGCTATCGGCGTCTATCGCTATACCGCCGTCGTGAAGCGCGTCGCAGGCGTATTCAATTGTTAACCGGTTGGCGCGGGCGTCGGCGATAGTATCGATTACGATCACCGCTCCAAAAAGGATATTTATCATAACAAGAACCGCTACCGTGATAGTTTTTATCCTTGAGACGTCCATATCAACCCCCCTGCGCCAACCAGAAGTATTTTGCCCAGGAAGGCTGGAGAGTTTCCGCCCCTGCGTCCGAATAGCTCAGTAGGAACTCCCCCCCTGCGGCGGCGAGCGTTAGTTCCTCTGGTAATAGGTTTGTATATTCGTCCGCTAGAGTATAATTTCTGGATAACAATTCAATTTCTGAAATAATCCCGGAAGAAAACTTTATCCGCGCAGCGTTATTGTCGTCGCGTAAAAACATGCGCCCGCCGGCGATATAATAGTCAAAAACAACCGAATATGAGCCATCCGCGCCATACTCAGCCGATTCGAAGAAAACTTCCGCCGCGCCGCATGTTTTAATGATTGTATTTGATACAATCTCGCGCGCTCGCTCGATCATCATTGTTGTATCTTGGATTATTGTCTCATTGTCTAGCGGCAGTTCATTTGTCCTTCTGTAAAAAACTTTTCCATTTGAGAAAACGTTGATGTTGAACTGAGTTCCGACGCCCACAAGCGCGCCTCTACCGTCGTAATATGTCGTATATTTCTCTTCGCTGTGTCCCAGCGCGGTAATTACCATATAAAGCAATTCATCCGCGCTGCTTGCCGCTGCTGCAATAACGTCAGGATGTTGCCCACTTTCCGGCATAATGAGCATATATGGCGCGCTATCAGCGGCCCAAACGCGCGTTTCAAACGCGAACATCGCTCCGTTGCCGCTGAAGATCTCCAACTCCTGCGCTTTTCCGGCGGCGGAAGCCGTATCAACGCCAAAGAATGATCCGCTCTCTGCGTCTTGGTAATAGATCCTGCTTTTGTCCTCGCCAAAAGCTATACAGACATACCGGATAAACACATCCTTGGCAGTATCTGGCAAATTCACCCCAAACCAGTGGTCAAGGATCGAGAGCCTTATTGGGCGCAAATACTCAAAAAACACGCCGGTTCCTGATAGCGCTTCACGCCATTCATCCTCGCTTATCTCATTTGGCGTCGAAGCGGATCCGAGGGCTTCGCCCAAAATACTGCTTATTCGGTCATACGCGGCATTTCGAGCGTTAGTATCATATTTAGCCCCGTAACGTTCCCCATCCTCATTCGTGACGACGATGCTTATGGGTCGGGCAGCTTCCTTAGGCGCCGCCCCGCTCGTTTCAGTCGCTGTAGACGCGCCTTTTACTAATTCCGCGACGCTACCGAAAAACGGGATGCTATCAATAAAGCCAGCAAACAAACCTGTTTGCCACGCCAAAATCAGCGCGCTTACAGACAGCAGCGCTATGAGGGCGGTTTTTATAAATTCGATAATTCTTTTTTCTTTAGTCATATCGCGCCCGCGCCTTCTATCGGCAGCGTCATGGTCACAGTCGTCCCAACACCTTGTTCGCTCTTGACCGATAAATCGCCGCCATGCCTCTTGACGATCTCCCGAGCTATGGAAAGCCCCAGTCCTGTACCTCCAGCCTCACGGGAACGCGCCTTTTCCACCCGATAGAACCTATCAAATATCCGGGTCAGATCCTCTTCCGGGATGCCAATACCGGAATCCTCTACGCTGACCCAAATATTACTGTCGGAACTCCCGGCACAAATGTTGATCGTACCGCCATCAGGCGTGTATTTCATCGCGTTTGAAATAATATTCATCAAAACCTGCTCTATTCGCGCGCGATCTCCTTTGATGTTCGGTAGTTTCCACTCAAGCTCAAGATTGAAAACATGTTTCCTCCTCCTCGCTTCAAGCGCGATAGCCGCGTATACGTCCCTTAGCGACTGTTCAATGGAAAAAGCCTCTACCGCCATCTTGCTGTTACCAGAGTCAAAACGCGAAAGCTCAAGCAGGTCTTGGACGATTTTAGTCATCCTATCGCTTTCGTTTATAATGACATGTAGGAACTCCCTCTCCGTTTCCTGCGGGATGCCCTGGTTTTCCGACATTGTTTCAGCGTACGTCCTTATGCTTGTTAGCGGTGTGCGCAGTTCGTGCGAAACATTCGCGACAAACTCGCGGCGCAGCTTTTCCGCTTTTTTCAGTTCCTCCAGCATAGTCTCGATTTGTGAAGCCATGTCATTGAACGTCTTAGCGAGGATGCCAATCTCATCTTTGGAATCTACCCGGATTTTCCTTGAAAAATCTCCGTCAGCCATGGCTTCAGCTGCTTTTGTCATCCCCTGAATGGGCGATAGAAGGGTTTTTGAAATAATCAGGATGATTGCTATAGATATAGCGAATCCAATAAGCACAGCTTGTAGGATAAGCGCTAAAATCTCTGTGTTTAGGCTCTGCGCAGTCTGTTTGTTGTCAATAATGTATACAACAAATCCCCCGCTGGCGCCACTTGCGGCGCTGGCGGCGCTAATGGTTATTGGAACAGCGACGTCCATATAGTCCGCCCTTGAATTGCCCTTCAAAGCGTTTTCTCCTCTGATCGCCTTGAGAATATTCAGGGTTATTTTGATTCGTGTATTGCCACTGGTGTCTGATGTTTCAAGGACTTCTCCAGTTATTCCGTCAAGTATGTAATAGTTTCTTGTTTTGCGGTCTATGCCAAGCTCGCCCATAAACACAGATAGTATCTCGTCCATGCGTTTGACGTCGCCCTCGTCCGCCGCGAGACGCAATTCGCTGACAAGTTCTGTTTTCGTGAAAATAGATTCCATCTGCGAATAAAACTGCGCCGTGTGGAAATCCTGCACGCCACGCGCGAGAAAAGCCAGCACTACCGTCATCAGCAGCACTATAATAAGAAGCATGATAAATACAAGTTTGATATTTAAGCTCTTTGACATGCGCGCTTTCAGCTCTCATCCGCGTAATAATAGCCTACTCCGCGTTTTGTGATAATGTAACGCGGTTGGCTGGGATCTTCTTCTACTTTCTCGCGAAGCCGCCTCACCGCGACATCTACGGCGCGTAAATCACCGAAGTAATCGTACTGCCAGACGTCGCGTAGCAACTGTTCACGCGAAAAAACTTTACCCGGGCTTGCCGCTAGAAAGCAGATAAGCTCGTACTCCCGTTGGGTTAGTTCCGCGCTCTTCCCGTTGACCAATACATCGTAGCGCTCTTTGTCAATAACCAAGCCTTCCGTTTTTTCCCCGGTTTGCTCTTCAGTATGCGCTTGTGTCCGGCGGATATTCGCTTTGACGCGCGCCTGAAGCTCGCGGAGCGAAAATGGTTTCGTGATATAGTCGTCGGCCCCTATATCAAGCCCAAGGACTTTGTCGGTCTCCTCCTCGCGCGCCGTCAGCATAATAATCGGCGTTATCTTGTCGCTCTCGCGTATCCGCCGGCACACCTCAAAGCCGTCGAATTGCGGTAACATAACGTCGAGGAGAATGAGATCCGGGTGGTTTGACTGATACATCTCGATCGCGGACTCCCCGTCGAAAGCGGAAATCGTGTCAAATCCTTCTTTTTTGAGATTGAAGCTGAGAATATCGACAATATTCTTCTCATCGTCCACAATAAGCACTGTTTTTTCCATTATTTCCCCTCCTGTTTAATACTTTCGAGATATCTTTTTGCTTTCATTATCCCGATCACTGTTTTCCCGTCAGGTAGTTCATTTGCCATTATTCTATCTATAAGCTCGTCGAGAGCGATCTCTTCGACGCTCAGCAGTTCGTTATCGTCGAGATGCGCTTCGCCGTGTTGCAAATCCATCGCGAGATAAATATAAAGTATCTCTTTGCAATAACCGGGTGATGGATACGATGCGCCTAAGTCAATAAACCTTCTGGCTGTATACCCTGTTTCCTCGGATAGTTCGCGCGCAGCGCATACCAATGGATCCTCTCCATCCTCAAGCTTCCCTGCGGGTATCTCGAGCAGTTCTTCTCTCATTGGATATCTGAACTGACGCACCATCAGGACCTTACCGGCATCCGTAATCGGGACTATGCCAACCCCGCCCGGATGTTCCACGACTTCTCTAACGGCTTGGTAGCCATTTTGCAGTTCAGCGATATCACGCCAAACATTTACGATAATTCCCTTGTACGCAGCCTTCGAATCAATCTGCTTTTCATAAAATTCCATATTCTTGTGTACACTCCCATACAAGTCAGCATTATTATACACTACTTACCTCAACTTTAGCAAGATGAACAAAAAGCATGGTCATCGGAGTCGTTTGCACCATTACTGTTTACTACCTGTGAGGAAGACTACTTCCTGCGCTTTCTTTTCCTTGTGTGTTTCTTTTTTATAGTTATACGCTTGACCAGTAGGAACAATGCGCTTCCAACAAGCAGGAAGGCAATAATCGACCCTACTCCCCATAACAGGCTGTTTTTCTCAGCTAGTACTTCATCCAGGCCACGGTTGACGTACCAATTGTGCATTCTGAATGTTAGAGTTCCAAACACAAACGGGCCAATGAAAGTCGCTGCGCTCCCCGCAACCGAAAGGAACCCGTAAAACTCTGTCACACGGTCATCGGGCGCTAACTGCCCAACAATGCTGCGGCTGACAGTCTGGGCGGCGGACATGAAAAATCCAACCAAGCCTCCTATTACAAAGAACCAGATTTCCGAACTTGTAAAGAAAAGCCCGGTTAAAGATAGCGACAAAACCATCAACGCAATAAGCGCCGACGTCTTGCTACTGTATTTGTCGGCAAGTTTGCCAAAAAGCAACGCACCAAACGCGCCGGTAATTTGAATGAGTATCACAAAGTAGATAAGTTGCATCTGATCGAGCCCATAGAGCGTGGCACCGATAATTGAGGCAAATTCCATCAGCATCATAAGCCCATTGTTGTAAAAAAGGAACGCTATCGTGTATTTCGCGAATTCCTTATAGCTTTTTATAGAACGGAACGTTTGAGCTAAATTTTTAAAGGCAAGCGAAATGGCGGTTTCCACTCTTGGGATACTACCCGCCTGTTTTCTTTCCTTTACCCATATAAATGTTGGGATTGCAGAAAAAAGGAAGAACAAAGCCGCGATCGGAAATGAGAAGGGGATCATGCGATCGCCAATAAGCCGTATTGGAATAAATACGATGACGAGGGATAATATCCCGCCTATCATCCCAAAGGCCCAGCCTTTTCCCGAAATTGAACCGATTGTTTCGACAGTGGACACGTCCGTCAGTAGCGCGTCATAGAACAACTGGCCCGCCCTATATCCGATTTCAGCAAGTATGAAGAAAATCATCCCAATGGCGACGTCGCCCGCGCGGACAAAAAATAGCAGCCCTGTGAAAACCACTGACAATAGGGTGAAAAGTATCATAAACTGTTTCTTGAATCTCGTGAAGTCAGCGATGGCGCCCAACAATGGGGACAATGCTGCAACGGCTGCAGAAGCTATGCCAACAGCTAAAGCCCATAGCCGCGTCCCCTCCGCCCCTCCGACGACAACATTCTTGAAAAACGCTGAGTATACCGCAAGCAGGATTATCGAAGCGTATGCGGAGTTCCCAAAATCATAAAAATACCAAGCCCATTTTGACCGATTTTGCTCCGCTGCTAATCTCTTTGGCATGTAACCCTCCATTCCTTAAGGAACTGACCTTAAGAGTAATAACGCGTAAGCAAGTTATCAGAAAACTCGCGTAATGTCAACTAGTATTGTTATATATAAAGCAAAACACTAGTATTGTTATATATAAAGCAAAACCGCCCTGTTAGTAAGGCGGCTTTTTTGGAGCGGGCGATGGGAATCGAACCCACACGGCCAGCTTGGAAGGCTGGAATTCTGCCATTGAACTACGCCCGCGATAGCGTAGTTATAACAGAAACCCAGCAAAAAAGCAACATGTATTTTTATTTTTTGAACTCACTTCGTGTATAAAGCCATTTCGCGATTGACAACTATAGCGTTGTGATGTAGTATTAGGCTCATCTTTTTATACAGGAGGATACCATCAATATGCCGATTACTTTATTGACCCATCCTCTAATACAGCACAAGCTGACCATTCTGCGGGATATCGGTACAGGTGTCAAGATATTCCGCGAAGTTGTGGGCGAAATCGCTATGCTGATGTGTTACGAAGCCATGCGTGACCTACCGCTAGAGGATATCGAACTAATGACGCCGGTAGCCGCGTCAAAAAGCAAAACTATATCGGGAAAAAAACTGGCGCTTGTACCGATCCTGCGAGCCGGGCTTGGCATGGTGGAGGGGATACTCAACCTTGTCCCGTCCGCGAAAGTGGCTCATATCGGGATCTACCGCAATCCTGAAACGCTCAAGCCGGTGGAGTATTACTGCAAACTGCCGCCAGATATAATGGAGCGCGACTGCTTTATCCTAGACCCAATGTTGGCAACCGGCGGAACCGCCGCCGCAGCCGCTTCGTACCTGAAGGAAGCGGGCGCTCGCTCGATAAAACTCCTAACCATACTCTCAGCGCCGCCGGGCGTCGAGAAAATGGAACTCGAACACCCTGACGTAGAGGTCTTCACTTGCGCTGTCGACAGCCACCTAAACGACCACGGATATATTGTACCCGGACTCGGCGACGCAGGCGATAGGATATTCGGCACAAAATAACAGTTAAAACAGAACGGAGGCAATCGAATACATGTTTTCAAACCTAGAGCAGACAATCGAATTTTGTAAAAATAACAACATTAAAATGATCGATTTTATGATGGTCGATCTTAACGGGAGGTGGAGACACCTCACCATCCCGGCTGAAAGACTTACAGAACACACAATGGAGCACGGCATCGGCTTTGACGGCTCAAATTATGGTTTCGCGCCCGTAGAAAAAAGCGATATGGTCTTCATACCTAATCTATCAAGCGGGTATATCGACGCGTTCGCGGAAATCCCGACGCTTGCTATGATCGGCGACATTTTCGTTATCGACCTTCCGAAAAACCGCCGTTTTGACCAGGACCCGCGCAACGTAGCGATTAACGCCCAGGAATACATGAAACGAACCGGCATAGCGGATGAAATGCGCATCGGCCCTGAATTTGAGTTTCATGTTTTTGACCATATCAGTTATTCGGTGACGCCAAACAGTTCAAAATTCAACATTGACGTAGAACAAGCGCAGTGGAACACCGGAAACGAAGGGCATAACCTCGGCTATAAAACGGCGCTCAAAGGCGGATACCATTTAGCGCCGCCGACTGATAGGCTAAGCGGGTTCCGCTCGCGCGTGACGTTACTAATGGAAAAACAAGGCATTCGCGTCAAATACCACCACCACGAAGTTGGAGGCCCCGGCCAGGTCGAGATCGAGTTGGAATTCGGTTCGATGCTGGAGATGGCCGACAAAACCATGATTTCAAAATATTTGATCAAGAACGCGGCAATATCCGAAAACAAAACCGCTACGTTCATGCCAAAGCCCATCTACGCCGAGGCCGGTAACGGAATGCACGTGCATATGCACCTTTTTAAGGATGGGGAACCTCTGTTCTATGATGAAAATGGGTATTCGCAACTGAGCGAAACAGCTATGAATTTCATTGGCGGGCTACTTACCCACGCAAAGGCTTTGTGCGCTTTCACGAATCCAAGCACTAATTCATATAAACGCTTGGTTCCCGGCTATGAAGCCCCGGTAACTATAGGGTACGCGACGTCGAACCGCAGCAGCGTCGTACGTGTGCCGGCGTACGCGAAAGCCCCGCGCGACAAGCGCTTTGAGTTCCGGTCTCCAGACGGCACATGCAATCCGTATTACGCGTATTCCGCAATTCTGATGGCTGGCCTCGATGGCGTACAAAAAAAGATCGACCCCCACAAGGAAGGGTACGGCCCCTATGATTTCAACCTATATAACCTGCCCCCGGACAAGCAACGCATGATAAGGCATTTGCCTCGCTCCTTGGACGAGGCTCTGGACTCGCTTGAAACCGACAACGACTTCCTCACAGCAGGCGGGGTGTTCCCACCGCGCCTGCTTGAAGTCTGGATCAAAAATAAACGTTGTGAAACTGAAAGATATAACCAGTTGCCACACCCTGTGGAATTTGAATTATATTACGATCTATGACCGTTGCGATCGGATGTATCATTTCGCAACAGTTCAGAGGGTATTCAAAAACTCGCAATGGTTACAGGCTCCGCACACATGTTTTGGCTAATTTTACAAGTATTCACCTAGGTACTAGTGCGTTGCCTGTAACAAACCTGTGTTTTTGGATGACTCTGAACAGTAAAATCGTTTCAAGTCAACTCTTCGATATGATCAAGTTATGCAGCATAACCGCCGCGTGGGCGCGCGTAACTTTGCCCGCCGCGTCGAACTCTCCAGCCGCGTTGCCGTTTACTATGCCGAGCATATAACATATGGTGACATACCCTTTGTACGCGTCAGCGACGAAATCGCTAAATGGGAACAGAAACCATTTGCTTTGCTCAGCCAGTTTTCCGTAACCAAGGTATTCGGAAATGATCCTCGCCGCTTCCTGCCTAGTCAGGAGCTTATCAGGACTCGCCTCCACTTCTACTCCCTTGCGCGCGTAGTACTCTTGGGTTTCTGCGCGCGTTATTTGATAGTGGTACGAATCGACCATCATAATATATTGCAGAAATTCCAGTTCCGTCATGACCTTGTCCGGTTCAAACTTACCGCCCCA
>WRNV01000078.1 GCA_009776445.1 Oscillospiraceae bacterium
GCTATGATGGATGTGATACTTGTAGGGATGCGGCGCTCTATCGTAGAAGAATTTACTACAATCCATAATTATATTGATACTGATTCAATGATTCTGCGAAAGGGTTCCGTTTCGGCTCAGCAAGGTGAAAAACTGCTTATACCAATAAATATGCGTGATGGCAGTTTGATTTGCATTGGCAAAGGCAACTCTGATTGGAACTCATCCGCGCCCCACGGCGCTGGACGGCTCATGAGCCGGAGTGCGGCTTTCAAGCAGTTATCCATGGAACAATACGAAGTTGAAATGAGCGGGGTTTACTCCACTTGCATACTACCAGACACATTAGACGAATCCCCTATGGCTTACAAGCCTATGGATGAAATCGTTGAAAACATATCTCCGACCGCTGAAATTATTGCAAAAATTAAGCCAGTATATAACTTTAAGGCGGCAGAAAACTCGCGTCGCCGAACCCGCAGATAAACAGTTACACTGTTTACGCGATTACACTGCACATTGTCACTTTGCTCTTGCCATCATTTACCCTATTTGATACAATGCAAATGAAGGGGGCGCCGATGTGCTTTTATATCTTGATAATTGCTGTTTCAACCGACCATTTGACGATCAATCTCAGTTGCGGATAAGCCTTGAAACGCAAGCAAAATTATTTATCCAGCAGGAAATTGTATCCGGGCGATTCTTGTTACTTTGGTCATATGTCCTTGAGTACGAAAACAGCAAGAACCCATTTGAAACTCACCGGTACAGCATCCTTGGGTGGAAAGATGTGGCAGTGAAATCCATTGTAGAATCGGATGATATCATATCTTTTGGCGAAAAGCTTATGGAACGCGGAGTAAAGCTGTATGATGCTTTGCATGTATCCTGTGCTTTTGCTGGGGGCTGTGACGTTTTTCTAACAGTCGATAAGCTCCTGCTAAATAAGCGAATTGACGAAATCAGGGTTTGTAACCCCATAGATTTTGTCCGGGATTTGGAGGACTGATATGCGTACTGATTCCGTTGTCAGAACAGAGGGTATGACCGCGCTGCTGGAAAGGCTCGGTACAATTGATGCCGAGCGGTTTATCGCGCTCATTCTCCGCGAACCATTTGACTATACTGTGTGGCGCGAAGAATTGAACAATGAGGACATCAGCTTGCGCGAATTAAGCCGCCGCGCTATGGAAAACGTTGTGTGAAACCCGTTATTTTTTGTTGGCGGTGAAGCGTTTGAACATGGGGACGGATCTTTTGCTTGAGCGTAAAACTAACACTTCAACCTGAACTGCTCTAACATTTCCTCCAGCATATTTGATTGGCCGCTCATTTCTTCGCTGGCGGCGGCGCTTTCCTCAGCGGTCGCGCTATTTTGCTGAACAACCTGAGCTACTTGATCAATGCCTATGGCAATCTGCGCCATAGATTCGCTCTGAGCAGCCGAATTGGTTTGTATNCTTGCGGTTTTAATTGAGTTGTTTCGCGCAATTTCTGCTATTGAGCTAAGGGTTTCATTTACTCTTAACACAATCGCGTTGCCTTCTTCTACGCTTTTCGTGCTGCTTTCGAGGAGCACAGCCGTTTCCCTGGCCGCATCAGCCGACTTAGAGGCAAGACTACGCACTTCTTCAGCTACAACCGCAAACCCTTTGCCGTGCTGCCCCGCCCGGGCGGCCTCTACCGCAGCGTTTAGTGCCAGAATGTTGGTTTGGAACGCTATGTCGTCAATAAGCTTTGTTGTATTTTGAATAGTTTTGGACTTTTCATCGATTGTCCTCATTGCTACGAGCATATCGCCCATCTGCTCAGAACATACGCCCATCAGATTTCCCACTTCCTGTACTTCGTTTAATGCGGCTGAAGAGATTTCGGAGTTTTCTTTTGCCATATTACTTATTTCCGCTATCGAAGCCGATAGTTGTTCTATCGCCGTCGCCTGCTCAGTCGAGCCCTGTGCAAGAGCCTGAGCGCCATCCGCTATCTGTTTCGAGCCTGTCGCAATCTGATAGGTGGAAGTGCTGATTTGGCTCAATGTACTGTTTGTTTTGTCGATCATATTGTTAATAGCTTGGTTCATAACATCCTTGTCCGAGCGGACATCCACAGTTATTGAATAATCACCATCAGCAATCGATTGCATGACTTTTGCCTGGGTATTGATGACCTCTGAGAGCATTCCGGTATTTCTTTGCAGCGCTCCTATCCCGTCATTTCTCCTAATCGAGTCCATGGCGCTGGCCGAAGTATCTCCTTTAGATAGTGCCCGAATTTGATCAGAGATGCTTTGAATTGGCTTCAAAAGCCCATCGAAATTTTTGGACAGGACAATAAATCCGGCAAAGGCAATCAGAACGCTTACACCCAACAAGATCAAGATGTCCACGCGCTCATTGCTTTCGATTCTTGCTATGGTAGCGTCAATGTCCTCATAGTAGTTGCCTGTGCTGATATACCATCCATAAGGCGCAAACTTTAAGGTGTAACCCCTCTTTTTATATGCGCCGTTTTCATCGCCGGGTTTTCCAAAGTAGAATTCCGAATAATCGCCACCGGAATCGCCCGCCTTGATGAGATTCTGTATAAACAAATTGCCTTCCTGGTCTGTAGTGTTCCAACGCATCGCGCCTACATTGGCGGTATTGTAGTGGACTACGCATGTGCCATCTGCTAAATCCGCCCAAAAATATCCGTCGTCCACCTTGTCGGGGGCACTGTTATACCGCGCGTCCTGGACGATTTGAATAGAAGCTTCAAGAGCTTCTTCTTCCGACATTAATCCGCCTGAATATCTTTCATGGATCGCCTTTAATGAGCCAATCACCGTTTCAACCGCTGTTCTAATGTTACTGTCAAATCCGTCTTTTGCGTTTTTTATTGCCTCTTTGTAAGCATTGTCAAGGTTTATTGCTGACAACACAGCAAGAATAACAATGATTGCTCCCATAAGCGCCACAGTTGGAAGAAGTGTTTTACGTTTCATCTGCTTATACAGCGAGCTTCCTTGGTTGTCCATGGAATTGACCTCCTGATGCAAGACTTTTTTCTCGCAAAGTTTGTTGCAAACGATAAGCGCCCTAATAATTCGTTAGTTACATAGCGAATACTGATAATTTGCAATTATAATATCGTATTAATTTGAAAGATAATTAATAAGGGGATTGCACTTTTCCTACAATCCCCATATATTTGGCACAAGTTGAAAACGCATTTTAATCCATTGGCCATGGAATAAAGAATTCCCTTATGTCCCCGTAGAAAGCATCAAATGCTAAGTCAAAGCAGCTTATATCAAGGACTCCACGCTCGATGAAATCGCCAGTGAGTGCGTTTGTAGATTACCGAATTTAAAGTTGTATCCAATCGCATAAAGGAATATAATCCTCTTGATTCCAAGCAAATACTTTGAATGTACAATTTGGATAATCAGATACCATTATACTAAAAGTATATGAATAGAAATCATCAGAACTAACCAAGACGCTATCTTTCATTTCGACATTGATTAACGCTCCGGATTCAAAGTAGACGGCTGCGATAAGCCTTATGGTAACCAACGAATCTGTATTGTTAGAGAAAGCAGCTTTGATTTTGTTTTCTTCAACCGTCGCTTTCAGATAGTAACCATTGCTTTCGGGATTTGTTTTCACAATAAGCATGGGAGCAACAGCCGACGCTTTTGTGTCAATCGTTTCCGATATCCTCTGATAGAAGTCATATTCGGTATCAGGGTCTAAATCGATAAATTCAGCGCCTGGTTGAAAGGCTGTCGGGATAAATCCGCTTCTAGGTGCGTATGCGTATTCATATCCAGGAATTGACACAAGTGTGACTGAAGTTGCGGTTTTACTTTCTAATACTGGTTTTAACGCTCTAACAGGATCGAGTTTTTCCACTTTTGCGGTCGAGAGGCTTGTTTTTAGCCCGACATGAATGCCGTCGCTAATTTCAACTGTGATTCTCTTAGACAAATCAGCCAATGTTACCGTGTAGGAATTTGTGCCGCCGCCAACTACGCTATCATCGGCTTTCCAAATGTAATTCGCGGTTGCCAGGTCGATGTTGCCATTCACAAGCGAAGCCGATAATGTATCCCCTATCGTAGGATTTGTGTTGTCAATAACGGCCAGGCCTAAGAGCGCCGAAATACCAATGTTGACTCCTGGAGGAGCCGATGGATCCGAAAGATTGGACGCGCGCCCTCCTTCATCAATAACCACAACCTTAAAATAGTACTCGCCAGCGTCAGGCGGGGTGAATTTTATCGCAGTTATATTACCGTCAACACAACCAACCCTCGTTGCGCCGTCAAGCGCAAAACCTGGATCTGATCCGTAATAAACAATGTAGCGCGCTACGCTACCGGAGGTTGGCGCGGCCCACGTGATATCAACGGCAGTCTGATCATGTGCGGAAACGGCAGCCGTAACGTCCGTCGCCTTTTCCACAGGGAAAAGTTCGAGTGGAGTATGCCCGAACGCCATAAACTCATATATTCTTGCGGTCTGTTCAACATTCAGACGTAGGTATCTAGCCTTGACCGGCGCGCCTAACAAGTGGCTTGTTATGGGATCCGAATTATTGGAGACGCTTACAGCGTTTGTCCACAGACTGTCGTCCGATGCGTTTTCGACCGTTATACCGTTTGTCGCGTAGTCTATATCATAAGCTCTAGTAATATAGTTCGGGTTGTCATCCCCAATTACCGTTATGGAATCCCGGCCGCAATGATAAATCATGAAGCTCGATATATCAAGCGGATCATCCGATTCATCAGTCAGTTTTACATATAGTTGTCTCATAATAGGATCAATAGTGCACCATTTAGTACCGTTCACATCGCCGTCGCAAGCGAACTCAGCCACTTCCCTGGGCGCGATCTCAGAACTCGCCCAAACATTAGCCCGGTATTGAGGTAGACAAAAATTAGTCTCTTTTACAATTTTCTGCCCGTAAGCCATAAACCCATATATTCTTGCCGTAGCGCCGTTTTGCTGGCCCCTGACAATATTTAGGCGGAGATATCTGGCCATAATCGGCGTGTCCAATTTGTCGGTCGTTATGGATTCCAAATTGCCTGTGACACTCACGGCATTTGTCCACAAACTATCGTTACCGGCGTTTTCGGCAGTTATTCCATCTAGGGCGTAATCAATATCATACGCGCTGGTAATATAGTTGAAATTGTTATCATTGGACATTGTCAGAGTATCGCGGCCTGCATGGTAAATCATAAAGCGCATGATATCAACGGGCGGGTCGGCTTCGTCAGCCAGCTTAACATATAGCTGTCTCATGTCAGTGTTAGTGGAACACCACTTTGAACTGTTGACGTCGCCATTGCAGGCGTTTGGACCCACTTCATTCGCGTTGGTAAAACTACTTGCCCAGACCGCTTTCGCGACAGTTGGATACAAACAGTAGTCTTGCTCCAAAAATGTATTCACTACGTTTGACGGATTGGAAGGCAGGGAAAGCATACCATTGGCAGCCATGACGACCACTTTATAATAACTGCTCTCCATCATCCTGATCTGGTCTGGTTTATGCGTAATTGAGGCTGTGTCGGCAACCGTACCGATTTTGCTGGATTCATTCGGTATAAAATCCTTTGAGGTTCCGCGATACACGGTATAGCTTTGAACATTGACGTTCTCTGGCGCGTCCCAACAAACCATAACAGTGCAATTGTCATCTAGAACCTCCGCTGTGACATTTGCGGCTGGATCCGGTCGCGTCGGCGCGTCCGCTTCCTCGGGCTGGGATTCAAAACCAAGCGCCAAAAACTGATAGATACTCGCGGTATTTGTGACAGTGTCTGCAAGCGATGGCCTCAGAATATTCAAACGGACATATTTCGCTTGAATTGTATTGGTCAAATCATTTACCGTTATGCTGTCCGTGTTGCCGCGCACATTCACTGCAGTTACCCAAATTGTTCCGTCTAAACTATAATCAATGTCATAATCAACTGTGTTCAAGCTTGAGTTCTCGCTGACTCCTGCATGATAAACCTTAAAACGGTTTAAACAGACCGGATCCTCAGTTGCTTCCGCGATTTGAACAACCAGTTGACCGGGATTAGTTATCGGGTCAACCTTTGCCATGCCCCATTTCTGGCCGTTATATGGGGATCCGTCGCAAGCGTTATCCGGTTGCTGCTGGGCGATATAATCTGTCGCCCATATCTCGGCTCTTTTATCCGGCAGGCAATAATTAATGAATCCCGCCCTAACCGCGTTGGAGACGACCGACGGCGCAGAGGCCAACCCGTTTTTGTACAAAGCGACAACCCTGAAATAGTAAGACGCTAACGAATCGGGTTCAAACACTGCGTTCGGTTGCGAGCCATGAACACTGATTTTATTCACGGCTTCTCCGAGCGTAAAATTCGGTGTTGTTCCGCAATATACTTCATACCGCGAAACATCGGTTCCCGCCCATTCCCATTCTATGTTAACAGTAAAATGGTCTTTGGAGAGATTTGCTATTACGTCTGTGACCACGGCCGGCTTGTCGGCGCCGGCGTCATACGTTTCGGCAAAACCCGGTATCGGGCTGTTGGAAGCCGAGATTGCCGCTATTTTTATTCCGGGTGCATTCGGCAAATCGATACTGGCCAATGTTTTTCCGCTATCAACTTCGATCCCGTAGACAAACAGATAATTATTCACATCGCACTGATCTGCGGATTTGTAATGATAGTGGCTGAACACATGCGCAATGGAATCGAATACTGTCGGTTTTGCGTCCATATTGGTTTCTTTGTCCCAACCGCATAAATCGGTGAGCCAGCCAGAAAATTCAATGTTTTTCGTAACATATGACCCGTCAGAATACTTTATGGTGAAATCTCCAGCATTCGCCAAATTTCCAGCTGACGCGCCAACCAGATACACTTTGTTGTAATTCCCTTGGGGAAGGTCTATAGTCTGGCCATCCGCCGCTACAAAGTTATTGGTATCGGAGGCTTTGGCCATTTCAAATTTTACGCCCATATAGTCAATGGTATCAACCCATTTTTCTTTCGGAATACTACCGCCGGCGCCGTCAAATCCGTCAATCAGGCCGCTGCGCGCCGTATCCGGGGTGATGCCGTTATAATTAAAGTACGGCGAAAGATTGACAACCACTTGCGGAAGCGCCGCGTTATCTCCGTCAAAACCATCGATCTGTACTTTGAGTGTTATTATTTCGAATTTTCCGACACTCTTAAGTGTAATATCCTTACCCGATATAACAATTTTCGACGGATCATTTCCTCTACCGTCCGGATATGTATGCTCCAGCATGTTCACTTCCTCTGCCGAGATCACGTTAGCCGGCATAGTGATAGTGGCGCTGTCTGTGTCTTTACCGGAACTTTCATAAACACGCACGATAAATGTGTTTTTACTACCGGCATTGTCGTTCGGGCCTTCATAAGGGTTTTTAACCGCTCCGATGATGATGTTAGGCGTATCTTCACCAACGCTCATAAAGGAATGCGCGTTGCTAAGCCCATTGCTGTCATGGGAGGCTGTCGGGAATGCTTGTATCGGATAGCAAAGCTCATGGGCCTCTCGCACGGTTCCCGCGTCTTCCCAACTGTCTTTATGCGGATAAATGGAATATATGAACTCCTGATAGGAATTCATATCTATGTAGGTATTAAACGGTCGGTACTGACTGTAATCGGTTCCTCTCAGTTCTCCGATTAGACCCGGTGAAACAGGCGAGCGGACAACAGTTATCCGAGCTCGGACGAATGTTTCTTCGCCGTTCTTTCCGGCATTTACATTATCGCCCGGGGCTTTTCTCCAGACATCGTATCCGTACTTGGCGTCGTTTAAAATGCTTACGCCGTATGCGCCGCTTCTGTCCGTAATGTCTATCCATTTATGACCGCTCTGTTCGAATTGTTCCCGTCCCTGAGAAGTACTGCGGAGTGTGGGGCGTTTGAGAGCGCCGTATGCGATTTCATAGCTGGCCTCGTCGGCATCCGCTAAAATTGGAAACGAAACCTTCAACAAGTGGTTTGGCTGTGTCCAATCAACCTCCATACGGACATCAACCCGGTCAATGCCCTGATACATGCTGATATACTGTAATACGATCGTATCGCCCCATTTCTTAACGACGCGTATTGTCACCTGTTCGGTTGAGTTTTCAACAATTTCCATCGCGATGGGTTTCGAATCGAAGAAAATCTCTGGTTCCTTGTTGATCTCAGCTTCAATGACGCTCCAAGCCGGCGATCCGGGGTCGCCCTTGTCGACGTAAACATGCAACTCGTTAGCTTCAGTTCCGGCGTTCTGCGCGAATGATTCCCTGCCGTTCTCTTTATTAATGAGGCTCTTAATATAACCCGTATCCGGATTCAAAGTTAGGGTTAAGTACTCGTTTTGAATTATCCAGGCGTTTTCATCGAATGAAAGCGCGGAGTAGAAATCCGAAGGCGCAGCAGACGCAACCGCGTCAAACACCTTATAGCCCATGGCAGGAACGCTTTTCGCGATGAAACTTACCTTCATGGCACGCGTCGCCTCATCTCTTTCCAATACGTGCGTAGGCATCTCTTCGCTACCGTCCATGATCTTAATATAATCGGGAAGCGCGCCTTCAAAAGTTAATCGAACAGTCACTTCGCCGTCCCGATCCCAGGAAAGCGGATTGTATGTAAACACAGGGATTCCCGCAGCTCTTGTGTCCGCTCTGTACGCCAAACCTAGAAGGGCGTTGTTGTGAACGTTGGTGAGCAGATTTCTAGCCTGTTCATGCTTGTTAAACGCCTCATAATATAAAGCTGGAACCGAGGAACCAGGTAACACGTCGTGGAATTGGTTTGTAAGTATCCTGTCCCACGCGGTTTCAATACGATCCGAGGAATTGTTTTCAAGGGCTGCCGCCCAGTAACCAAGTGTCGACGCTTTCTCGGCGGTTTCCGCCAGAATTTCGTTTTGGCGGTTATATTTCTTGATTCTGGACCACGAAGTATAGCAACCACGAAACGCTGGATAATATAATTCGCCGGATTTTAATGGGAAATTTCCGGCCCAGCCCGGGTTGTCCGCCGCCAATTCCGTGAAATAACCCTCAAGTGTGCCATATTGAACAGTAGCGGCAGTATTACTGTTTGAAACGGCGACATCACTATAATTTGATGAAGTACCTCCGTTGATGTACGGACCGCCACCGTGGTCACCGGAGCCGAATAATGATAAGGTATGTTTCGCGCCAGGTGTTCTCGCCGTCTGGTCAAATAAGTTTTGTATAGTATCGTTGCTTAAAGGTCCGCCGGCGGATCCGGGCAAGCTGTAAGCCAGCACATCACTGCCGTCTATGCCTTGCCACCAAAAAACCGTAGCTGGGATGGAGCCCATCCTGCGAGCGGCAAAATACTCCATTTCTGATTTTCTTATAAATTGTGGGAAATTTCCGGAGTAGCCAAATGTATCAGGATGAAAACAGACTTTCGGCACATATTCCTTACCGAATTCCTTTTCAAAGAAATGCTGCGCGTACAGCGATTGGCGCACCAACGCTTCGCCTCCAGGACATTGCAGGTCGCTTTCCACCACCTGTCCTCCGGTTACTTCCCATTGGTTGGTGTGTACGAGATCCACCAAACGCTGCCAATCATTATTATAGTATTCCTTAAACCATTCGTAGTGCTTAGAAGCTGACATGACAAAAGAATAAGCCCCTACGGTTGAGTTTTTTGAGGCGTCTGACTCAAGCCCCTCCAACGCTCTGAAAAACGTATCCGGGATGCAAAAGTCAGCGGTATGTTGGTAAGGCCACATCCATCCGGTGTCGAGGTGAGCGTTAGCAACCATGTAAAGTTTGTAGCTTGAATCAAGCGTAACAGCTTGCGTAACGTCTCCCATACTTGATAAGACAAGCATTGAAACTAAACAAACTGCTATAAAGCGTGTTATGAAATTCTTTTCCTTAAGCACAAAGATTTCTCCTTTCTGGAGCCAAGTAGTTCACTTAATTGCTTCAGACTTGACGTGACAGTTACAGTCTGAAGCAGATGAAAATGATTTGCCAAAAGCATTTATTATTATAACAAGCGGTATTTAACATGTAAACAATAATAATTCCCAAGCTTGACAGTTTTATAAACAGCACGTTTTCTGAAGCCCCTGCGAGAGCAAGGGCTTTGTCGGTTGCTGTTGCTACAATAAAATTGCGGTTAAGGCGCCGCACACAAGTTTTGGCTAATACTACAAGTTTTCACCAATATATTAGTACAACGTGTCAACTAAATCTTTACAAATATTGCGAAGTAATCGTCAGCCCCCAGCTTTAACCCTCTCACTTTGTCGTCGGTCGAACCTTTTGCAGTCAGGAAAATGACGGGGATATTCTCGAATATCTTTTGCTCCATCAGCGAAAAACCATCTGCATAGGGGAGCATAACGTCGAGAATGACCAGATCCGGATGTGCTTTACCAACTGCCGAGACAGCCTCGTTTCCATCAAAGACTTGCAGACAGGCATGCCCGACAAGCTTCAGGTTCATCATTATCAAATCGTTGATTGTTTTTTCGTCCTCGACGATCAGAATGTTCGCAATCCGTCCGCTCCCCCTTTTATACTAGTGAGTGCTAGTATATCTTTCAACTTTGGAACAAGTCTATCACAAACTTGTTATAGAACTCATGTCGATTGATGAACTCTCGGTTGAATACAAGATATCAGCGCATTTAATACTATCTTCATAAATTGTATCGGGACAAATATCAATACAAGAGTAGGGGTCTCGGACTCGCGATATATCAAAAGCCAACGTTCCNTTCATGATTGTACAAATGTCTTTGAATGTTGTAATATCATGTATTTCTGTAAAAACACCGTTTTCCAGTAAAGCCCATGCACAGTCGTATTGCTTGATTTCGCCGTTATCGTAATATAAATANACTTTGAAATCGTCTGTCGGAAAGACCTGAAACAGTTTTGGTCTAGGCATTAGGTATACTCCTAACTCAAAGGCTTGATTCGCCTGAATTCTTTATTATTCCACATTTGGAATAATTCTTCTTTATGAAGTTCGTACCACGCAAGAACCAATCTCGCTTGTTTTGATGGAAGCGCTCCTTTTGTAAAGGCTGCTTCACTTAAATCAAATTGTGCCTCAATTCCATTATATGTAGCATGAAAGTGCGGGGGATTATGCTCATTGAAATACATAGTGATGATTATTCCTTCAAATCGCGATATTTCAGGCATATAATATTAATAACCTCCTTGTGCTATGCACAAATTTAGAATCGGCATTTGAAAAGCACCTACTTTGTGCGGGGTCGTTGTTGTTAATTTACGATAACGTGATACCCTGCGTGACCATGCCAGTATAACAGCTTTCGCCCTGTTATTCCATAGGTTCTTTCAAAAAAGTAGATTTGACCTCTTGACAATTCATCACTGAGTTGTCAAGTTTATGCTTTTTATTATGACACATTATACAACCGCTGTATTTGCTATCCTTGTTTATGTATTGATATGTCGCTGGAGGTAGAGAGGTAAACGTTTCTCGTACTGAGATTTACAGAGTTGTGTTTTATCGGAGATAGGGGTATATTTGTCTCAAAGTAGGCTGATTTTTTAACATACGTTTAAAACTTTGTTTAAGGAAAAGGCGGGTTGCAAATGGAAGGACCGACAAAACCTTAAACCTGCGGACTTTGTTGAACTTGACCTTAGGTACGGCATACTCCTTTTCATAGAAAACGGATACGAACGGTTCCACCTGACGGGCACGCAAGATGTAATCGACGAACTTGACGACTATATTCGCTCTCAGCATGAACAGCGTCAAAAATGATTAACTTATTGATTATTAAGACTTTCCGCAATTTAATGCCACCGGAGAAAAGTTTTCTACATGCAACATGCGTAACGTTGATACAACGGCGATACAAACCTAAAAGTGGGGGTAATATGTACATAAATCAATATGGCAGCTTGACTCCCAGTTTGTCGAGGAACAGCTTATCCTGTGTTGTGGTTTCCGTTGACCACCTTTTTGCTGAGAGCTTGGATGAAACCTTAATATCCTCGATAGTGTCGAACCACTGTAGTACTAAATATATAGGCGAGTTATCCAGCCATGCTTTCAGCTTCTTTTCCGGCTTGATGTTCGCTGCTGAATCGTGCTCGGGGTCGCCGTTTGGATAACCGAGCGTATCTTTCATGTTGCGAACCTCATTGCTCAGATATTTGTAGTAGCATAACACAACGAACTGGACAAACATACGCCCCCTAAGCGTTGATAACATATACATAAATAAATTGCAGGTCCTAAATCCGCATTATTACAGGTATTTTCGCTGTTTCGCGACCTAGACTCCGCTGATATTATCGTTTTGTGTACATATTACCCCACTTTCAAGTTGTTATAGACATGTAAAACTATAAATTATTTTGTCAGGTTTGCTTGACACATCAAGAATTATTTGCTATACTGTGTAAGGTAAACATTACACCGCGCTGGAGGTGAGCACATGCAAAATAGGGTCAGAAAATCGCGTGAAGACCTTAAGTTAACGCAAAAAGAATTGGGAGAACGGGTAAATGTATCTCGTCAAGCAATCAACGCAATTGAAACAGGGAAATTCGACCCATCAATATGGCTTGCATATGACTTAGCAAAACTGTTCGATATGTCAATAGAATCTCTTTTTTTATTCGAGGAGGAAGATAGAAAATGAAACGAGTTTTGAAATCTCCGTCGTTCAATGCAGTTTGTATAATTCTTTTTTCCACATTCTACTCATTAATGTTTATGACCCACACTGCCAATACCGAGTTTAAATTGTTATTGCGCTACGAAGGCAGTTCGGCAGTTTGGAAAATGTGGAGCAACTTTCTTATTGCTGGATACCAAATCTATATGGTGTGGTTATTAATTGCTGTGACTATTTTCGTTGCTGTTTTGCTGCTCATACGCCATCGTTCATATGATGAGTATCATACGAATATTTTGACATATTGTCTTGTCGTAGCTGCCGTGCTGACGCTGTTCGCTATTGCGATATTTTATTGGGTAATCCTAAGCGAGCCGATTTGGATCGCTGGAAAGTTTATGCTTTTTATTATGATACATTGGACAACCGTTGTATTTGCTAACCTTGTTTATATTTTGATATGTCGTTGGAGGTAGAGATGAGAATTCTTCTCATACAACCAAAAATGAATAAGCGCCCAATGGACACAGACTTAAAAATCCGTATGTCACCTTCTTTAGCGTTATTAACGCTTTTAAACTTGACGCCGGATGGACATGAAGTAATTATGGTCAACGAAAACGCGGAAGAGCTTGATTATGATTACGGAACGGATTTGGTAGGTATTACGATAACATTGGATGTGTTGCCACGAGCAAAAAATATTGCCGATGTATTTCGAAAAAGAGGTGTACCTGTTGTAGCGGGTGGTATACATGTAACCTGTTGCCCGGAGGATTGTTTACCGCACTTTGACGCAATTTGTATTGGTCCTGCCGAACGGGTTTGGTCAAGAATAATCAATGACGCAAAGGGAGGCAAATTGTGCATGGTATACTGTGATACAAAAGACTTTCGCGGCGATGAAATTGCGTCACCAGCCTATAACTGTATTGACAGGCAAAAGTATCTTTACACAAATATTGTGTTGTCCAGTAGAGGATGCCCAAATAAGTGTAGTTTTTGTTATAACAGTTGCAAAAACAGGTTATATATACGGCGTCCGATTTCTGATGTGATTAAGGATATAAAAACTCTTGGAACGCGGCACATTCTTTTCATTGACGATAATTTTATCGGTGACTATCAGTACACCGGCGAACTTCTTAACGAATTACAAAAAATGAATCTCGTTTGGAGCGCTGCTGTAACAACCAGAGTTTTAGATTACCCTGAATTACTTGATCTTATGTCTATGACAGGTTGCCGGAGTTTGTTTATAGGTTTTGAGTCAATTAATGCTGAGTCTCTAGAAAATGTGAACAAGGATAACAAAGTAGAGCGGTATGAAGCTCTTGTTGAAGCCATTCATAATCGAGGAATTATGATAAACGCCAGTATGGTTTTTGGTTTAGACGGTGATGACGTCGGCACATTTGAACGCACGTTGAATTGGTTGGTAAAAATGCGGATAGAAACGCTGACTTCGCACATTTTAACGCCATATCCAGGAACTGAGTTATATAATAGAATGGAATCTGCCGGTCGTATCGTCATCTACGATTTATCAAAATACAATACAGCAAACGTCGTGTTCACGCCTAAGGATATGACGGCGCAAGAACTTTTCAACGGATATCGGTGGATGTACCGGCGGTTCTATTCTTTCAAAAATATTTATCGCCGCTATCCAAAGAATAAAACTCAACGCAAACCATACTTGATTTTTAATCTAGGCTATCGAAAATTTGGACGATTAACTTCAGCAATCACACATTTTATCCCAATGGGCGTCTTAGGAAAACTTGCAGCGAGAATTTCATATAAAATATGATTTCCAACGCAAAGTAACATTACTTGATGAAATGGTTTATGGCAGCACAAGTAATGCTTGTGCGGTAAATTAAACTGCCGATAATGTCAAATCACTATCACGCTTGTTGTTTTCATTTTGGGACAACGTTGCCTAAAGTCGTAACGCAGATAGTATAACTAATAACGAGTGAGTCCATCATTCTTTAGGTAAACGTTTCTCGCACTGAGATTTACAGAGTTGCGTTTTATCGGAGATAGGGGTATATTTGTCTCAAAGTAGGCTGATTTTTTAACATACGTTTAAAACTTTGTTTGAGGAAAAGGCGGGTTGCAAATGGAAGGACCGACAAAACCTTATGAGGAAGTCAGAGCAATGCTTGGCACAGCGAGCCCTGCGTGTGAAAAACTGCTAGGGCATATCCGTTATCACTATGTCATGGACGAAAAATGGGCGGAAGGCAAACCTACACACAAACACTATAATAATCTGTTTGTTCGTCGTAGTGGGAAATCATTTATAGGTTTGAGCCTTCGAGATGGGTATTTTTTTGCTACTATTACTCTCGGTAAAGACGAACAAGAAAAGTTTGATGAACAACGAGACATGTTTGCAGAAGCAGTACGTAAAAA
>WRNV01000079.1 GCA_009776445.1 Oscillospiraceae bacterium
AATTCTATTGTCCATAAAAACGCACACGCTCATTGCCCTCGTAATTGCATTCTTTCCAGTTGCCTTAAGGCATTATCCTTAATTATTTCATTATCTGATTGCGCTAACAGTTTTAGTTTTTCTTTTGCTTTTTCGGTTCCTATCTCGCCTAATGCCCATATACATTTTACCGCTAATGCAAAGAACTCATCATATTCCAAATAATTAAACCGTTTTAATGCGGTTTCATATAAGATGTCAACCGACTCCGGTATTTTGAATTGTTGAAAAACGCTTACAATGTCTTCGTGCTTATAATGCCAGTCCTCTCCCAAGAGTTTCAAAAGTATTTCTAAATAATCTTTTGAAAACAAATCAAACATACCAGCTATATTCATTGACCACTCAACATCTTCGGCATTCTTTTCATTGTATGCTACCTCTAAAAGCTCAAGCACGTAATCTGGTTTCGCAGTTACATCAACAGTAAACTCCATTAAGAATTTTTTCTTAATTCTATTGACTTTTGCTTCATCCTGCATAGCGAAATCTGTATTATATGCTACCATCATATCCCTAACAGCTTTTCTTTCATTAATGGTCATAATATTTACTTACCTCCCCATACTCACCATAACTCTTGAACTAACGATATTGCTATTAAATATATCTATAGCATTTCTCGGTAGTCCCCGCGCCACCATTACCCATTCCACGCTCATCTAGCCCAAACGGATCGATCCAAGCATTCGGATCATGCACATACCTATACAAAGTAGGATTTCTGCCCACGAGTCCATTCTAAGCCTGTTCAACAAACCAATAAATCCATCCATTCATTTTATCAATGTCTTATCCGTATTTATCATGTGCGTGCCGTAAGGCAGATGAAATTTCTTTATCTAAAGCAGTATAATCCATAGAAACATCCTTTTATTCTGTTTCGGTGAGTTCGTTTATTGCACTGATGAACCATGTCCAAAAGCTGTCAAATTCTTGCCGTCGTTCCCAGCCTTCCGAAGCAAAATCATGAACTATAAACACCTTTTTGCCGTGAGCAAGTTCAAAACAGGCAATGTCATCATTATCATCTCTGCGAGCAAATGGAATTAGATTTCGACTTGGATATCTTTCTAACAGACCACTTTTTCGGGTTAGAACTTGATCCTTATTCATTAGATACCAATATCCATAATTAACTAAATTCAATTCAATTACTTTAAAATATAATTTTGGATAAGAAAATTTGCTAAATGCCCTTTTTAGTGAAAGCATATCTTCAAGCATATTTACACCCCTTCTTCTGTACGGCGCCTTATGGGTTTACAGCGCCTATACAGTTACCCCGGCTGTCGTATTCCCAACTTGAGGACGATCCGTCCGGCAAGTTGATTTGATTGAGGTTCTCGTGAGGGTCATAATCCAAATGTATAGTTTTCTTAGTAGGCATAATGCTACGCCCTCTTGCGATATATTTAAGCTGTCTGTATAGCTACAGGTTTAGTTTTCTGGCGTTGCTAATAATTGTTAGTTGGAAGCGTTTTCATTATTTTCTTTTCTAACGCTTAATATATCATACGATTGTCCGTGTCTGCAACTTGAAAATTGTGCCAAAAGTCAGAAGTCAGGTTACTGTTCAGCAGCATCTAAAGTCCCCACTATTACGAGCCGCAGTGTGGTTTTGAGTATAAAAGAGGCGCCACAAAAGCACCATTCATAATCATGTGGTAAGCACTAGAAAAGGCGCCATGTAAACTATTGCGACAGGAGGGATTCAAAATAACAGGGTTTTCATCGAAAAAATATTTAATTAATAATTCGTGCATACTACTCGAAAAGCACGAGGTTCTATGTTATAATGAACTTATCAATTCTTGGAGGTGTTTGAAATGGCTGAAACCATCAATGTTACCATCCGGCTCGATAAAGAGATAAAAGAACAAGCGGAAAGTATGTTTAAGGATTTTGGCATGAATCTGTCCACGGCGTTTAATATATTTGCCCGTCAATCTCTGCGGCAGGGACGAATACCTTTTGAAATCTACGATCCCTTTTACAGTGAGAAAAACCAAACTCGGCTTGCCCGTTCTATCGCTGATGCCGAAGCGGGGAAAGTAACGGTACGCGATTTAATAGAGGTGGACTGATTATGCAAAAGGCTTGGACAGGCGATGCGTGGGCTGATTATGTGCATTGGCAGACAGAAGATAAAAAGACATTGAAGCGAATTAACACCCTTCTCAAAGACATAGACCGCAATCCTTTTTCGGGTATCGGCAAACCTGAACCATTGAGGGATAACAAACAGGGATATTGGAGCAGACGAATAGACGTAGCTAACCGTATCGTCTACAAAGTTGAGCATGAGCAAATCGTTATTACTCAATGCGGCGGTCATTATGATGAATAAGGCGACTATAATATTCATAATGGAAAATAAACATTTATTTACTAACATTTTTTTTGCACCCCGAAGGAATTTCATGCTTGACAAACGCATACCCTTATGATACAAGAAAGCGTCAAATAATATGCAGCGTTGATAAAGAAGTCGAAAAAACGAGGTGAAAGCATAATATGCATTGGTCTGAATCATTGGCGCTTAAAATAATTGAGCGCAACCCTAATAAGGAAGAGTATGTTTGCGCCACCGGGATCAGTCCCTCTGGCTCTATTCATATTGGCAATTTTCGTGACATTGCCACTAGCTACTTTGTGGTGAAAGCTTTGCAAAAACAAGGGAAAAAGGCTCGACTTATGCATAGTTGGGATAATTTCGACAGACTCCGTAAAATACCGGCAAATGTTTCTAAAATTGCCGATAATATGGAAACATATCTGGGCTTCCCTTATGTTGATGTGCCTAATCCCTTTTCAGAGGAGGCGGAGGTAGATACCTATGCTGATCACTTTGAGCATGAATTTGCAACGGCATTATCTAGATTTGGGATAGAGCCGGATTATCGCCACCAAGCCGAAATGTACCGTAGCGGGAAATACACAGAAGAGATATTGTTGGCTCTGGCAGAACGCGGAAGAATATTTGACATCCTTGATTCATTCAGAACCCAAGACGCTGTAGATGGTGAACGGGACGAATATTACCCCGTGTCAATTTATTGCCCCGAGTGCAAACGCGACACCACTAAAATAACAACCTTTAACGATGACACAGGCGTCGCGAGTTATATATGCAAGTGCGGTTACAGCTCGGATTTTGACTTCAATACCGAACATAACTGTAAGTTAGCGTGGAAAGTCGACTGGGCTATGCGTTGGAGATATGAAAGCGTGGACTTTGAACCGGGCGGGCAAGACCACGCGTCGCCCTCTGGCAGTTATCAGACCTCAAAGCTGATTTCAGAGCAAATATTTGGATTTGAGCCACCGATTTTTCAAGCGTACAGTTTCATTGGCTTAAAAGGAGCTACGGGCAAAATGTCCGGCTCTACCGGGCTGAATTTAACGCCGCAAACACTCCTCAAGATATACGAACCCGAGGTCATACTTTGGCTTTACTCAAAAACCGACCCGACGCGCGCTTTCGACTTTTGTTTTGATGAAGGTATACTTCGGCAATATGGTGAATTTGACAAAATGTACAGTAGCGTTCAGGCGGGAATCGCAAACGAGACTGAAAATGCGATTATGTATAACTGTGACATAGATGGAAGAACTCTTAATACGGTATCAATGACTTGGATGGTGCAATTTGGCTCTGTAGTGAACTTCAACCCTGCCGTCCTTGAAACGGTATTCACGAAAATAGGGACGCCTTATAAAGTTGAAGAATTCACAACCCGCCTGGAACTTGCTAAAAACTGGTTGGAGATGTGCAGTCCCGAAAGCGTGAACCATATCTGTTCAAGTCGCAATTGGGAACACTTTGACACTCTAGTTGAGAGCGAAAGACGGGAGATAGCCGCACTGTTTGATAATCTTTCGACAAAATCATACAGTTTAGACAAACTGAGTACCATGCTGTACGCAGTTCCGGCGCAAGCTCTAGGTATAGAAATTGATGATGTTAAGCAAAAAAAATCATTGCAAATGACATTTTTCAAAAACGTATACAATCTACTTATAGGTAAAGATAAAGGACCGCGTTTGTATCTGTTTCTTTATGCTCTCGAACCGGAACAATACCTACCCTTGTTGGATTTTTCAAAGCCGAAGACTGATGAAGAGGCGGCGGATAACGAACCCCCTATAGTTACGGAGCAACATCAAAATTGCGCGAAAATTGATGAAATGACTATCCATCCCGTAAAGCCGACCGTGGAAATCGATGTCTTTAAGCAACTTGACTTGCGCGTTTGTGAAATCATTAAGTGTCAAGAAATACGAAAATCTAACAATTGCCTGAAACTTACGCTAAACGACGGTTTGGGTGAGAGGACTATTGTGTCTGCCATTAGCCACGATTATACCGCTGAAGAGTTGACTGGAAAGAAAATAATTGTTATCGCCAACCTTAAGCCTGCTAGGATCACGGGTGTGACTTCAGAAGGAATGTTGCTTGCTACGACAAGCGATAACGGAAAATGCACAGTCATCTTTGTTGACGACGCCATACCTAACGGAGCGATATTAAGCTGAAAACTAGCGTGAGGCGTCGCGCGCAACTGATTAAAGTTGCCAAAGACTTATTTGGGCACATTATTGTTCAAAATGAAGCGGCTGTTATAAGTACCGGTGTAGGTGTATTCGTGGGCAGCAATAAACGCGATCCGGTTATGGGATTGTATCGGTTGAGTTTTACTGAGCTATACGTAGTGGTAGGTATAGTCTGAAGTGAAAACTCAACCTTGTGTATGACTGGCAAGAAAGTTGGAAAAGCAATAATCAGCAAAGCCAAGTATTCATAGTATTTAGACACTACGTGTTTTCGTAGTTCTTTTGCTTGACAAAGGTTAAAAGTGTAGTATATTAGTAGAAATTACATGTCCTATATTAAATCGTATCATTAATCCTAATCCAAAATACACAGCGTCTTTCTCACGCTGCATGACTCCCAAGTGCCTACGCATAACCGCATTTAGCCAAAACAGCCAATATGGAGGACACTCATGAAAAAGCTAATCACCTTGGCGCTGTTTGTGTTGGGCGCAATTGCGCTCTCAACCGCGACAGCTTATGCCGCGCCCGCGTCACCGCGATCGTTCTCAATTAAGCAACCAGACGGAACTATCATTGCTGTTAAGTTACAAGGGGATGAGTTTCTAAACTGGACAGAGGATTCAAATGGTAACCTGATTGTTTTTGACGAAGTCGTAAAGGCCTATTGCTATGCTGACTGGGCAGACGAGCAGCCCGCTTCAACAGGTATACTGGTGGATGACACATCTATGCTAAATTCTGCAGTCTTCAAACCAAAAATCCAAAAGATACCACAGGAGGCGCTTGATGCGGCGATCGAACGGCGTGAGAGCCGACATCCAACTTCAAAAAACGGATTGCCACAAGGGCGAGCAAGCCGATCATCCAATATCCCTAATGTTGCGGATATTTCAGAGTTGTGGAGAAAGATTCTCGTGATATATGTCCGTTGGGCAGACGAAAGTAATATTGATAGAGCTCCGCTATCAGGGCAGCAAATCTACGATATAATCTTCAACCCTCAGACCCGCTCTGTGAATACATACTACAGAGAACTGCTCAACCAAACTGATGATGTGGTCATTCCGGCTCAGGTGACGAACCCACTTGGGGGTATACAAGGTATCATTGAGGTGCGATTGCCTGGTACGCACACAAATCCAGGCGGAGATTTCGAAGTTGCTTCCGATATTGTCACTGCAGCATACGATGCAGCAGATCCATATGTAAACTTCGCGGAGTTCGATACAAATGACGACGGCGTAATAACCAGTAATGAACTGACTGTTTGTATCATTACGCAGGGATACGAAGCCTCTTATGACGGCAGCACGCCTAGCGTCTGGGGCAGCGCTGGCTACACTGGAGGAATCCGAGACGGTGTATATACCCCATCGTCATTCATACAGGGTGCTTATCATGGAGACCACCTTTTGACTGTCGGAATCCTATGCCATGAATTTGGACACTCAGGCTATAATTTTAGCGATACCTACGATTATGGCGGCATCGACGGCGGATCAGCAGGTATGGGCTATTGGTCTCTTATGGCGCGTGGAAGTTGGGGATACAAAAATAACGAATATCTCGGTGAATCCCCATCTTACGCAGACGCTTACAACCTAGTTGCGAATAACCTTGTCTCACCTGGAATCATTTCGGGGCAGGCAGATAGCATAACATCTATTTTACCAACCGATATATATAAAGTGTTAAATCCATACAATGACACACAGTATTTTCTGACCCAGTTGCGCAAGTATGGCAATGATGATAATTTTGACAGGGGTACGTTTGGACAAATAAGCTGGGGGAATGGAGACGAATCCATGGGCGGACTGCTTATCTATCACATTGATGAGACCGTCTGGACGATGAATGACAAAAATACCCACTATCGAGCAGGAATTGAAGAAGCCCATGGCGAGACACAGCACCTCCCCCTCGGGAGTGAAGAAGGGGGTATTGGCGATTTGTGGGGAACAGACTATACATTGTTTTCCCACCTAACTGATCCTTCAAGCGGCCTTTACAGTCCGTTTACATATGACTATGTTCCGCCAAATCAAGATCAGGAATCTGGGGTTACAATATATGGTATAAAATGGAATAGCGCATTGCAATCTGCGACGTTTGGCGTCCGTGAAGGCTCAACATACATTGATGAGTTCCCTGATCCAAGTTTCAGAAGCGTTGTGTTAAATTTGATCGGCGGCGAGCGCAATGACGAGACCCGTATAACTCCAAATGACAGGGCATTTTTTTCCTCATTTACTTATCTGGATATCGCGGACAAAAACATTACCGATCTAAAAGGCATTGAATTCTTCACAGGTTTGAATCAACTCTATTGCCAAAGTAACCGTCTGTCTAAACTGGATGTGTCAAAAAACACAGCGCTTTCAGTGTTGGACTGCTCGGATAACAGACTTCGATCTCTGAATGTTTCAGCGCGCGCGTTGACCAGCCTGAATTGCGCAGAGAACTTCATAACCTCGCCCAATAGCGTGTTGGGGCGCAAAAATGTCGCTAACTTTACATTTTTCCCGCAAAAATCATACGCCTTGATGACATATGCCGAGGCTTTCCCTGCTAACGTATTCAGGCGGCGAGCTATTGACATTATTGGAAGTGAGAGAAGTGATGGGGATGTTATTAGTTCAAGTGACATAGCAGTATGGGCATCTTACAGTGGCGATCTGAATTTATCGTTTAGCGGAATATCAGACTTGTCAGGGATTGAATTCTTCACAGGTATTAATTCGCTTTGGTGTATCGGAAATGGTCTGAAATTGTTGGACGTATCAAAGAATACTGCTCTTGTTAATTTGGGTTGTTATATAAACCAACTGACTGAACTGGACGTAACTAATAATACCGATCTTGTCATGTTGTCTTGTAGTTCAAACCAATTGACTGAGTTGGATGTGTCACATAATACAAAACTATCTGGTCAGTTACTCGAACTCTCAATCTGGAATTCGTATAACACCAATTTTATTTCAACAATGTGGGCTACTGGTCTTGATGTCAGTGGAAATCAGTTGACAACGTTGGATGTGTCGAATAATACTGCTCTTGAGGTCTTGGCTTGTGGAGGCAATCGTCTAGAAACCCTAAATATGTCGGATACTACAAAGTTAAAAGCATTGTATTGTGAATGGAACCAACTGAATGCGTTGGATATGAGCGACAGCACAGTTCTTGAGGTTTTGATATGTTACAACAACCAATTAACTGCGCTGGATATATCAAATTCTACACCATTAAGAGCAGTGCAATGTTCCACAAACCTGCTTGGTACGTTAGATGTGACAAACAACATCGCGCTAGAAGCCTTAATTTGTTATGACAACTGTCTGACTGAGTTGGATGTGTCAAAAAACGAACGACTAGGCTATTTAAACTGCGAATCTAACTATATGACATCTATCGACAGCGTCGTCGGCTGGCAATCCAATCCGGAATTGGTTTTGTACGAATCATTCCACTTTTATCCGCAAAACGACATTGTCCCAAAGATCAATCAGACAATACCAGTAGTCGTGACACTCTCAAAAGATACGGCTATTTTTGGCGTAACTGAAACGGCGCTGTATGCGCAGGCTTCCGGCGGAGAGGGCGAAGGAGAATATATATACGCCAGTTCGGATAATAAAGTCGCCGAGATTGGAAAAGATGGCACAATTACTCTTGTTGGCGTGGGTGAAACAGAAATCACAGCTTTCCGCAACGGAGACCAAGAATATAACGATTCTGAGCCATCATCTCCAGTAACGCTGTCAGTTCTGCCAAAAGTGGAATTGACTGCCACAAACACCGCAGCTGCGGGAGATTACCTTGTCAACGCGAAAAATCAGGGCAAAGTGTCATTTAGCAGTGTCAACCGTATTCCTGAAACCAACAATTTCACTCTGACGATTACTGGCACAGCATGTCTGGAATCTTACGTAAACGTCGATGGGACTCAAGACGAAGGATACTGGGTCGGCGCATTGATAGCTAATCCGGAAATTACCGATATTACTAAACTGTGGATTAAGACATATTCAAACACCATATACAATCAACTAACACCTGATGATGTAGTCGAGGCCACTAGCTTCGGTGGAACAGGCAGCTTTGTGTATTGGTTCAAGGTAACTGACTCTGGTGACGGTAGCAATCATGACATATTTGTCGCGACTGGCGCTGATGGTGATAATGAATCCTTATTGACAATTTCTTTTGTTCCGTACATGGGAGATTCGAACGATGAACAAATCGTAGCCGACGACAAGGAAGCCCTGACATGGGATGTGATTAAAGGCGCGAATACCGCACAGACCAGCGTCACTTCAAACCTTTCACTGCCTACATCCGGCGCGAACGGTTCCACTATTGCATGGGCGTCCAGCGATACGACTACCGTCTCCGAAACAGGGGTCGTCACATCTCCACCCTACAGTTCTGGCAATAAAACCGTTACGTTGACAGCCACAATCTCCAGTGGTAGACAGAGCGATACAGTGGTATTCACAATAACGGTGAACGCGAGTTCTTCTTCATCACCGGGCACACCTTCACCCAGCACCGAACTTCCGCCTCCTGTCACTATCCCGGATGATTCCCAACCGCCACTAGCTGAGGATTGGGATAATCCCTACAGTGATGTATTTGATGCAGATTGGTTCTATGAGGCGGTGCGCTTCGTCACGGAAGAAAAACTGATGACCGGTACCAGCGCCAATGAGTTTTCCCCAAACGTAATTATGTCCCGCGCCATGATAGTAACGGTACTGTATAGGATGGAAGGCAAGTCGGAAACGGACGACACTTACACCGACTTTGCCGATGTGGCGCCAGGATCATGGTATGAGACAGCCGTGGGTTGGGCTGCTAAAAATGAAATCGTCCTTGGATTCCCAGGAGGCGTCTTTAGGCCTAATGATCCAATTACACGTGAAGAAGCAGTGACTATACTTTACCGGTATGCGCAATACAAGGGAATAGATATCAGCGCGGCGGATGATCTGTCTAAGTTCACCGACATGGGAGATATTTCCGCTTGGGCGCTGGATGCAATGAGGTGGGCTATAGCTGTTGGTATCGTCCAAGGTCGAACAGCAACGACCACAGTTCCGCAAGGAACCTCCACGCGCGCCGAGGTTGCAACGATCTTAAAGAGATACATTGAAGACTTCTTAGACAGAGGAGGCAGTAAAGGAGAATGAGCATTAATATATGACTTGAAGAGGCGTGGTTCAAATAGCTTTAACGTTTCTTGCGGTATTTCCATTTGCGAAGACGCAAAGAGTGCGGATGCCTCCTTTAAGCTTTGAAAAATAAGCTTCCATCCCCTAAAAGCAACCGTCGGCAAAATATATAGTTCTTTTCATAGAATCAACTTCCTTTAACGATTTTGTCGTGTGGTGCTTTATCCCAAGTTGAAAGCTCCATATGTTCTTTTTCACTGTCGGTGCGTTCGTAAATCAACTCGGCTGCAGTGTGTTGATGCACCGCCCAGTGAAGTTTGTTTGAACTCTCTTAAAAATGTCTGCGTGGTTTTTGCGTTTTTATCGTAATCCATAGCAGTAGCGTAAATGTCGGTAATTTTCTGATAAAAACGTCGCTCGGACAGGCGTATCTCCCGTATTTCTTCAAGTAAACGTTCAAAATAGTCGTCGTCCAAGAATACTCCGTTTTCCATTCGCTTCTTATCAATAACGTATCCCCGCAGGGCAAAGTCGCGTAGAACGACTGTTGCCCATTGCCTGAATTCCATCGCCTTTTGAGAATTAGCGCTATAGCCCACAGCGATAATCACATCAAGATTGAGATGTTTTATCTTGCGATTGACCGTACTGACCGTCTATCTCGATGTTCAAATAATTTATGGAACATTGTGACGGTATCATGCGTCTAATAAAATAAATAAATTCTTATGAAAGGCGTGTACACCGTGAAAAAAATCGTTTCTTTTTGTCTAATACTCTCGGCGTTACTATACTTACTCCCAATAAAAACAACTGCAGCGCCCGCGAAAGATGGGTACACTCTTGTCCCGATGCTTTATAGCAAAACGGGAGTTGATGTATCAAGCTCGTTTAAATTAACTGTTCCGGGAACAACCACGCTAGATGAGCTTATTGATTCATTTTCGATTGATGGGCAGCCTATACCGGATATTGCCAAAAATGGTGAAAAAGAATTTATAATTACTCCTATGGCCTTATTGTCGCCAAACACTCTATACATATTCAGGCTAGAGCGTGAAGGAAAACCTGATATAACATGGGCGTTTCAGACCGCCAAAAAGTTTCAGATAACATCAAGTTATCCTTACAATGAAGCTACGAACACGCCTAAAAACAGCGGGATAGAAATAACTTTTTCTAGTGAGGGATATACGCCTATAGACGGCTTTTTTAGCATATCCCCGAAAGTTGAAGGAAGATTTGAATACCATAAAAACACGGCTGTGTTTATACCGAAAACTCTTGATTACAAAACTGTTTATACAGTTACAATAAAAGCCGGAATCAAACTTGAAGGAACAAGCGAAGAATTGTTAACAGACTATGTTTTCGCTTTTGAAACAGAAGCGGCTCCGAATTATACGCCCCCCCAGTACTCCGGGTCTGTATATTTTTATTCAAAGTACGTCGAGTTGCCAACCATCGAGGCACCTAGAGTTGGATTTAGAGTTTCTCATGCCAATGGTGCTCCGTTACCGAATCCTAATATAAACGTATATAAATTTAGCGGCAATGATAAAGCTGTTGAAGCCATAAAAAAAATCACAAGCGCGCTGAGTTGGTCGCTGTACGCGAAAGAGGAATATCTCATTGATACATATGGACTCAACAAAGTTATGACATTTGGCGCAAAAGATAAATATGATGACGACGGAAAGAACTTATCATTACCGGATACGCTTTCACAGGGTTTTTACTTGATAGACGCGGTTCTTGGAGATTCCCGCGACCAAATGATCGTTCAAATAAGTGACCTCCCTACACAAGTCATTGCTGACAACGATAAAGCAATCCTATGGGTAAATGATATTAGTACNGGAAAAGCTTCAATAGGCGCAAGTATATATGATGTAAAAGGAAATAGGACATATTCAACCGATAATAACGGTGTCGCCATTNTTAACAGGGCGCTTGAGNCCAGCAAAAGCGAGCAGTTTACCATCACAGCGACTAATGGAAACACTTGTGTTTGGCTCTATACGTCGAGTTACAATTATTGGTACGGAGGATATGGATATGATATCGGAAACGCGAATGAAGCATATTGGACGGCTCTGCAGCTCGATAGGACTTTATTTCAGCGTGACGATACCGTTTCGTTTTTTGGATTTGTGCAAGACCGCAGGAATAATGAAGATATAACAAATGTGACTGCTGTGCTAACTCAAGGATACAGTTACAGTTATAACTACAGCTACAGCTATAACAATTACAGCGGCACAAGAGATATATTGCACAAACAGACTGTGCCTGTTCACAACAGCGCCTATTCCGACGAAATAAAACTACCCAATTTAGATGTTGGCTCATATAACCTGACTGTATATCATGGCGATATTGTTTTAGGAAGCACATATTTTACCGTGCGTGATTATGTAAAACCACCGTACAAAATTGATGTGACTGTTGACAAAAAAGCGGTATTCGCGGACGATACTGTCACCTTTACAGCTAAAGCGGGATTCTTTGAAGGCACTCCGGTATCTGAACTGGATGTTTCGTACAATTTGTGGGGATATAATTTAGTAGCCTCCGAAAACAGACAAGCTCAAACTGACATCGACGGCAAAGTGGAAGTGACGCGAAAAANAGTGCCACAATCCGATGCNNAGGGGCAGACAAACTTATATTTTACAGCCGAGGCAACACTTCCGGAGATGGGAAGAACTTCAAAAGANACATCCGTCCGTGTTTTCATCAACGATATTGATATAACNACAAAGGCTACACGCGTAGAAGGAAACGCAAACCTTACAATAAACGTTAATTCAATNACTCTGGACAGGATCAACGACGGTACGGCGGAGCATTACTATGACTATTTAGATATGCCGATTGCCGGCAAGTCTTTATCTGTTGAGATTTATAGGGTTTATTATGAAGCAGTTGCTGTTGGAGATTATTATGATTATATTGAAAAAAAGGTGATTCAAAAATATAGATATGATCGCAAAGAAGAAACAATTGACAGATTCAATATGGTTACAAATAGTGACGGGACAGCGGAAAAAAGCTTTACCGTTCCTAATAGAAATAATGAAAGCTATTTCGCAAGAATAGTTAGTACTGACAGTAAAGGGCGGGAAATGTCGCAAATTTACTACATAGGCTGGGATTATTCAAGTTATTGGAGAAATGCGAACAGAAATGATTATTACTTAGACGGAGCAAAAGATGTCTATGACATTGGCGAGGAAGTAAGCTTAACGCTTAAACGCGGAACCGAGACGGTTACTAAAGGAAACTTCTTGTTTGTGACTATGCAGCGCGGGATACAAAGTTATCAAGCGGGCAAAAATCCGTACAGCTTTAGGTTTTCTAAAGACAATGTCCCCAATGTTACCGTTAATGCGTATTATTTTAACGGGTATAATTATCCATTGGGATATTATATGAGTGAGAATATCCGCTTTGATTATTCAAAGAATGACTTAACACTATCAGCGGTTACCGATAAAGAAGTCTATAAACCGGGCGATATGTGTAATATTATTGTCACAGCAAAGGACAAAAACGGGAACGTGAAAGAAGCGAATGTTAATATAAGCATTGTGGACGAAGCGTTGTTCGCGCTATATGGTTATAGTGTTAATACGCTGGCGGCGATGTACCGCGATTTAAGTTCGGGACTGAGATTTGCCACGGCGACACATAGAACCTATGTACCGTTATTAGACGTTGCAGAAGCAGAAAACTATGCAATGGCCGGAAGTAGCGATATGATGCTCGCTCCAATGGCTTCTCCCGCGCCTGAAGGATCGGGTGAAAATACATATTTAAGAGAAGTATTTAAGGATACCGCGTTTTTCAGCACAATTCAAACCAACGAACGCGGGGAAGCTGAGTATTCATTCAAACTTCCAGATAATATAACATCTTGGCGGCTTACGATGTCTGGCATAAGCAACGATTTATACGCAGGTAATGGAGTACAGAATATAATTGTTACAAATCCGATGTTTATAAGTTACACACTCAATGACGAGTTTTTGATCGGAGATATACCAACTATAGGTGTAAATGTGTATGGAACAAGCTTGACAGGCAGCGAAACTGTGGATTTTGAGGTTTGGGACGAGAACGCACCTAATATAAAATACACAGCAAGCGGCGTCGCGTTTGAGCGTATTAATATTCCACTTTGGGAAATGAAAAACGAGGGCGCGAACGCGCTCATAGTCAAAGCGTCTGTCAGCAACGGCACAAGCGACGCTGTGAAACATCAATATCAAGTGCTTAAAACATATAGAGAGATTGATACTGCCACTTATTACGACGTTACGACTGGAACGGTATTTGATGTTGGAAGCGGCGGGATTACGAATATTACCTTTACTGACCGCAGCAAGGGTGCGTTTTTGTATCAGTTGATGGGCCTACGTTATGTGTATGGAGATAGAATTGAAAAACTATTAGTGCGGCGCGAGGCTAATAGAATCCTTTCGGAATACTTCCCAGATCTAATTCTATACAATGGTAAAAACAGCTTTGACCTGAGGCAATATCAACGCAATGACGGCGGGATTGCTATACTGCCATATGCTGACAGCGACCTTGAAACTACGGTAAAGTTAATGCCGTACATTAAAGATGATGTTAATGTGAATTCGCTAAAAAACTATCTTTACGATATTTATGAGGGCGATAACTCCGACAATAAAATGTGTGCGCTTTATGGCCTTGCTATGTTACGTGAGCCTGTACTTTTGGATTTAGACAATTATGCACTGCTTGACGGGCTTTCGGTAAAGGACGCAACCTTCATTGCGTTGGGTTACTGCGCTTTAGGTGAATTTGAAACCGCGTCCGAATTGTATGATAAGCGGATCGCGCCGAAGTTGGAACGACTGGCGCCTTATTACCGGGTGAATACAGGCGTTGATAATGATGATATTTTAGAAGCGACGTCCGCAGCAAATATGCTTGCAACAAAACTAGAAAAACCCGAAAAAGATGGGCTGTATCAGTATTGTATAAGAAACTATACAACTGATATATTGATAAATATTGAAAGACTATCGCATATCGAGCATGAAATAGCAAAAAGAACCAATGTAAGCGGTAGTATAACTTACACATTGTTTGGCGAAAAGTATACAAGGGAGCTAAAAAACGGCAGTAGCTATACCTTAAGGATTCCTGCTCAAAATATAGGTGACCTTAAGTTGATTGAGGTAACTGGCGATGTCGGAGCGGTA
>WRNV01000080.1 GCA_009776445.1 Oscillospiraceae bacterium
CACAGGAACTCTCCCGGTCACAGGCCCCTCAAGCATCTGTAACGCGATCACTAGGCTTAATATACATTAAAACTGGATTTATGTCAAACCATTTTTGGCGAGTACACCTTTCTGTAGCCCGTTGCATTATACTAAAATTAGTATTCCCGATTTCTTCGGTGTTCCCTTAACCTGTTGTAAAATGTGGCTTGTTTTAAGCCAGTCTGCTCAAGGACTTCTGAAAATGCCAGTTTGCCGCGTTCCCATCGCTTAACGATTGCGGCGAAATTTTCAGAGGGCTTTTTTATAGGACGGCCAAACCGGACGCCTCTCGCTTTGGCAGCGGCGATACCGGCCGCTTGGCGTTGCTTTATGTTATTGAGTTCGGTGTTACTGACGAACGACAGGATTTGCAGGACTAAATCGGCAATAAAAGTTCCCATCAAGTCTTTATTCAACCGTGTGTCAAGCAATGGCATATCAATTATCACAACGTCAACGCCGCGTTCTTTCGTGAGTATACGCCAATAACGGGTAATTTCATCGTAATTTCTTCCGAGACGGTCGATGCTGAGGCAATAAATCAAGTCACCGGATCTTACCTTATTTAATAGGGCTTTGAACGCAGGGCGCTTAAAGTCCTTGCCGCTCTGTTTATCTGTATAGATGTTCTTCGCCGGTATGTTCAGCTCTTGCATTGCTTTAATTTGCCTCGCTTCGTTTTGGTCAAGGCTTGAGCAGCGCACGTATCCGAAAGTGATCATGTGAATAAACTCCTTTATAACTTTTACAAATTCTATTTAAATATCGCCGTAACCATTGACAATAGAGTATTTTTAGATATACTGGACAAGACGTTAGGTAGCAATGATTGTTATTCCCAGCATAGGAAACACAGGAGTTTCGATAATACTAGATAATACTACTTGGATGGAGGTGATTTCGACGTTTTGCATTTAACACCTCGTTGGTAATCTGTACTATTAACACAAGAAAGGAAGGAATGTGAAAAATGCCAAAGATAAGAAAAACTGTAGCGTTATTGTTAATCGCGTTTACAATCGCCGGCTCTGTTCCGGCAGGCGCCGTTAGTGCGCCAAGCGTCCCAGGGGTGGACTATATCCCGGGCCAGGTTATTGTCAGGATCAAAGACGACGCGTATGTATCAGTGGAAGAACTCCAAAACCCGTCCGCACTATTTCCAGGCGTTGACATTTTAAGCATCAGAGATTTATTGGCTTCAGTATATAAAGACAACCCGCCAAGCACACTAAAGCTCCTGTTGCTGGAATTGGCTGCAGACAGTTATGGCGCAATGAAAAAGGCGATAGATGTTTTAAAGGATAACCCCTTGGTGGAATATGTCGATATAAATATCCTCGTTAAAATTATTGACAAAGAACCATTCGATCCTTCGACCTTCCCTATAGTATACACAAAAGAAAGCAATGGTGTGGAGCTGAAGGTGAGTATGGCGAAGACCCAATATGTTATAGGCGATAAAGTTCGAATATCAGCGACAGTAAAAAATAACACTGATAGTACCATTACGATCACTGCGCCAGATCCAGGTGGAAGATTCTTCAAAATCGAAACGTTGAATATTGACTCAAGCAAAGAAAGACTATTAGACACATCGGGATATATTTCTCAACTCGCTGTAATAGTCAGAAAAACACTTGAGCCGGGCGCTGAGTTTTCACAAACATTCACTTTTGAAACATGGAACACTAGTCTGGAACCCGCGACACCAGGTATGTATAACGTAAATGTGTCGCTTTGGTATACAAATGACCCGATTGTCGCTCAATTCGAGATAAAGGCCCAGGAAGATATACCGACTAGGCAGATTGTGAAAAATTCGTTCATATACGGCGATTTTACAGGCAATGGGATCGTCGACGGTACGGATATTCTGTGGATACAGCGCTACTGCGCGTCTGGTAATGATATCGCGGCTATGCTGCGGAATTTTCCAACGACAATAACAACGTTTTGCGAAGAGGCTGCGGATTTCACAAATAACGGAGATATAGATGGAAATGATGTGCTTTGGATTTCTCGTTTTATAGTCTCAAACGAAAATGCGAGCAAAATGCTTCAGAACTTTCCTACAGCCATTGATTTCAGCCATTTAGCAAATTAGGGCATCACAAAAGATAAGGGCTGTACTTCTGTGTTGCGCGCAACACAGAAGTACAGCACCTCTTGTCCTTCGGAGAGCAACTAGTAACCGTGTGGCAATCTCTCCCTGCTCACCCTTGCGCCACGGTCGATAATTCTCCTTGATACATTATATTTTTCAAAAATGCGCGCACGCAGAGCGTGTTTGTCAATTGTGCCAAAATGGCACAATTGCTGTTTAAAGCGTTAAAGTATGCTTCTTGATACAAAATATTGGTGTCCAAGAATTCAATCCAAAAATATAATGGGTTAGTTAACTGTATTGAAGTCTTGACAGCTAACATCGGAGAATATAATATTATATAGTAAAAATTGACGATGACTTTTAAAATACAGATGGTTAGGAAGGTTATACATTTTGAATAAGTCTGAACTTAAACTTGAAGAAAAGATCAAAGCAAGAAATGAAAAAAGCGCAGCCGAAAAAAAGCTGCACTGGAAGAACCTGCCAAAAATTAAGTATGCTCTTATAGCTGTCGTAGCCGTTGTAATATGCTTAATAGCCTTTTTTACAGTGAGGAGCCTTAATAGCATTAGCCAGAGTGTATACTCAATCAGCTATGTAGTGGACGCTACCCCCAGCGTCGGGGCTTTGGTTGTTGACGTAACAATTGACATAACCAAACTATCCAAGGACAGCACAGTGATGCTCTACAAAGGTATGATGAATGACCAAAGCTTGGTTGTCGCCTCGTTGACTGACGGTGACGACGTCGAAATTCCTTATGCTGATACCGAGGATGTCATGGCAATAGGCCCGCTCAGCAAAGACCAAACGCAGATAAAACTCACATATTTCGCCAACATTGGCTCAATGAACGATGAAGAGAGTTTTTATGGGCTGCCTTTATACGCGCAGGGATGCCTCCTTGACGATCTTATTGCTTTTTCTGGCGAATACGCAATCTTGATACCTTTTTTGGANCCCGATACATTTGACTCAATAGATAANTATATCACNGGNGTTTCTTTCGAATTCAACGTACCCGAGGGACTNCGCCCGATTATTCCATATCAGCCGCCGATCGACGGACAGCTTTCCTTCTATGTTGAGAAACCTGATTGGGAGTTTTTTAACCGTATAAGTAAATCCGCGTTTTGTTTTGGGCAGTTTGAACGCTATGATTATGACGGTTTCTTTGGAAGCGCAACGGTATATGTCGACGAAGGGGTTGTCAATGAAATCTCACAGTATTCCCTGGACGCAGTGTCGGCATTTTTATATTTCTACTCAGATATCTTTGGTGAACCGCTTGGCGAGGTCCCTTTGACACTGCTGCGAAATCTCTCTGACAACGACGAGATAATTACAGCCGGTGTAGGGAGCGGCGGGGCGGCCATGTCGATCAACTTGCGCCTTGCGGATGATTTTCAGGTTATGTCAAATATGATGTTCCATCTGTTTTTTGATAGCAAGATCAAGCCGTATAATCTCAGGTATAAATCTTATGATTGGGTTTATAACGGTTTGTCGGAGTTTTACGTCAACTATTCGATCAATTACCTGCCCGAAACCATCAAGGAGCTGTACTCTATCGGCGAGGCGATATCGCTGTCGGACAGGTATATGCGATATATATACTTTTCGCTGAAAGAACCCGGATTCTTGGCGGTAGCTCCTGCCCACGAATTGACAGGTATGTACGGCCCACAGGAAGACTTTTATCTAAAAGTCAAAATCCCTCTCATTATAGATGTTATCAATTACTCTATCAATGAAAAAGCTGAACAACCTGATGGTTTTATAAAGGAACTTGTTAAAAGGGGAAAAACCACTGAAGCGCTCGATATTGAAAAGTTCCTAAAAGAGGTTTGTGGCGGCGACGCGTCTGTTATTGCTGACTATCTTGGGGGCGTGGCATTGATTCCAAATATCAGGGGTTTTAACCTTAATAACGAATCGGATGAGAGTATACTTTACCAGTTGGATCAGAATGAACAAATGTACAACTATTTATTCTATCAACAGGGGCTATTATACCCTTATTCATCTATGTTCCTGCTCAATGAGGCGCCGTTTATGGCGGATGTAGAACGGTTGGGGATAAGTTATAACACTGATGTGATCCAGAATGAGGTTATGCAGTTTTCTTCAGTAATCCATAGACTCCTGCTCCAGCGCGCGATGTGGGCAAGTTTTGCGGATATCGACGATATAACGCTTCCAAACATCAATAACGATCTCGCCGATCCAGAAGTCATGAATAAATGGGAAGAATACTGCATAGAAATAGGTTTTGAGTACATTCAAGACGACTATACTGAATACGGCTAAGCAGTTGCAGTTGCGTGGAATACGTAGACCCTAATGCGCAGGAAACACGCAAGAGGGCGAACACATAGGTTCGCCCTCTATCATCTGTGGTTTTACATGACTTCAATATAGTGTTTCCGAAATTCTTCAAAGGCTTCATGGATGTTGTATTCTATACTTGGTCGAAGCAACGGTTCCATGTCCGCGCGAAACGCTGAGTCACTAAGTTTTCTGGACAGGTTTTCTAAATACTGTTTTGCTGACGGAACATAGCCAACCGACTGTTCCATATACTTTCTGTAGCAGAGAATGGTTTTGCCGGTATCAAGACAATCATTTTTATGCGCGTAATAGATATCAAATAAATCTCGCCCTTTCTTCCGTTGGTATAGTGCCCTGATTTTAGAACCTATCAGCTCGTCTATAGTGTATGTAATAACACCACAGTTTCCTGAAAACCATGGATTTTGTACTTCAAACGGTATAGAAACCAGACCCAGTACGTTTAGGTGTTCTTTGCAGTTTAATTCGATTTTTATGCGTAGTTTTGTATTGGGCAACGATTCAGACATGAAACGATAAATGACTGTGTTATTGCTTTGTGCTTGCTTGACATTTGGGGAACCGAGATATGAAAGTATCTCCCTTGTTTTGGTTAGAACCGCGCCAATAGGCTCTGGGTTTAGTTGGACAAGATCAATGTCTTCGGAATACCTTGGCTGAGGTGATAGGTATAATTTATGGATAGCGGTACCTCCCCTGAAGGCCAGTTTCGAGGCTATAAGGCTGTCGTTGAACAATTCAGTCAGAACCCGGCACAAAACCAAATCCTGTTCAACAAAATGCTGGTCTGCCCAAGGGAATGTATTTGACCAGGCAGTTATCGCGGCTAAAGGTATCATACATCAACCTCGATTTCTTCATTGACGACAACTTTCCATCTTGAGCTAAAAAAGTAGTTTTCCGTGTCCATCTCCTTATAGATTGCCAATGGAACTTTTCTGAACTTAACTGACGCGGATTTTGCTCTTTCCAAAAGAATCTCAGCAAGCATGGTCTCGTTTAACACTACGTCAAGCAAATATCCAAGGCGCTGAACCGCGCTCGCGGGAGCAAAGCTGAAAAAATCATTGTCCAGACTGTTCATATCTATGCTTTCCGACAATTCAGCAAGAATAGTTGCGATGTTTCCGAATCCCCCTGATTTCAGAGGGTAAAGCACAAGATCAATCGCAGTCAGAATAGGCGTCGATATGTTGATCGTCCCGCTACTGACATTTTTTTTCTCGACAAACCTGTGGGGGATGCGTTTTTTTAACAATGGCTCCAATCGGATGTCATTTTTTTCCTTGCGATGCAATATTTGGTTACAGACAAACGTGAATGTTAGTGGTTTGTGATGGGATGAACCATGAAGCGCTGCCGCGCTGAGGGTGGCGACATAATAGTCTTTCCCCAAGTAGGTCATTAAATGGTCAATGTATTCTATTGGCGGGACAACCCCCCTTAGACCGTATTCTGGGAGAACAACAGCATAGAAACCTTGCCATACAGATGTGATTTTTCCGGAAGTCACCAAACGGTTAAGTGCATTCTTTATTTGGGATTGTGGTTTTTGCGGGAATTGCTCCCTCACTTCAGAAAGGGAAAATGTACTCCGACCTAATCTGGGGAGTTCATCAACCCAATACCTTATTTGAGTGTATTCTTTCATGCAATTCACTTCTGTTAATCATAATAAATTAATGCTTTACATAAGCGCAATGCAATCATTCTAGTAGCACAAATGTTAATTGTCAAGAAATTTGCGAGATACTTTATACAAACTCTGAACCACATGAGAGCTACAACGATCAGGTGGCTTAACACAACCACATCCCCAATATTCGCTATTTCCATTCATGTCTATGGAGTATTATAGCAAAAAAAGTGAATAATACTACCTGATTATGCGCACAACGCCAACTACCACACCGCGCTAATAATATTCATCATAGCCAATATCATTGTAATTTACTGTGTCATACTCAATACCAATCTCATTGCAGAATTCCCTCCATTGATCCATAACCTCAGTACGTGTTATTTCGTATTTAATATTCGGCACAGTAATATCATCGATGCCGGCTAAACTTGCCCAAGCTGCGTATTGGAGAAGCAACCTATGCAGGACAGATGAAAACCCTCGAACCTCGTTTTGTATCTCTTCGGTGTTATAGTGAATTCCCCTTTCTGCTACCGCCTTCATAAACGCTTCCTCGTTTAGTAGAATTGGCGCCGAGTAGGGATAAAACACCCGCTGCGATTCAAAATATGACGCATACATGCTCTCGTCTTGATCAAGGAGATACAGTATGCTTGCGGCGGAAATATAGTCAATGTTGAGATTGAGGAAATTCGGCACGAGCGCCTGGCCTGACAGGTAGTTTTCGATCATTTCATAGTCCGGGCCGCAAATCCCCTGTAGAAGCTTCGGCACGTCGATCGCTTTGGAAGCGCCGCCTTCATATACCAATGCTCTAATTAGGCCTTCGGCTTGTCCCGTTTGCTGTTGCGCCGTGTAGTTGATTGCGGCTATTATCAGTGGCACCTTAACGCCCATGTAGAACTCTTCCTGAGAGAAATACATTCCCGTTGTTTCGTGAACGGGGCTCACTGCGAGAAACCCCGGTTCTTTCAATGAAAAGTATAGATACCGCAAGTAACGCTCATTTATGGACGCGGTCGCGCCAATAGCGTACTCCTCTATGACGTCTTCGGACAGGCAACTAATCGAGGCTGCGACGTAATACTCCGACAGTCCCCTGTAAACCCAATTATTCCCCGGATACCTGAGATTACGCGGCTTAACTTTGCTGTCAAAGAATGTGTGAAAAACCATGTTGGACATAGTCTTTACATCATCGGCGATCCTCATATTGGCTGACATGGCCGAACCGCCGCCCCCCGCTCCGCTGATAATAACCGTGTCTTCGTAATCAAGACTCCGGAGCAGCACTATGGGGGTGTCGCCCAGAGTTTCTCCAAAAATATCTGTATAGTAACCGATCAACGATTGCAGCGCTTCGATTGAATACGGCGCGATCATGTCAATGAGCGCCATATCGACATATACCTTCGCGCCTTCAAGCTCGACGTAATCATTTAAACTTTCAAAGTGCCCAAAAGAAAACGCGGATTTGCTGATGGTGTTGAAGAAATCCCAGTCGGGTTTGTCGACCGTTATCACGTTCTGGCCGTCAATAGGCGTTTGGTAAGGAATTATCGGGTCAAAATCGTTGGGGACAATGAATTCGATCGTGATGTTTTTGATGTATTTCCCGATTGAGTCAAAAGAGTTTGGATCTAAAAAAGGCAGCAAGATAGTGTATTCGCCGGAAAAGGAAATCAAATCTTCAAGAATGCATCCCTGCGAGTAGGGGATCGAGTTTACATCATATTCGGCGTTGATCGCGCCGACGTATACACTATAGTTAAAACGAAGTTTTTTCACGCTATCTTCAATCGGGCCAATTAGAAACACATCATCTGTTTCGGCAAAAAGAATATCATTATCTGCATCATCCAAGCATTCAATGTATTCCGCTTCAACCAAGGCCTTGTAGAGCATTATTTCGCGATCCCGCGATAGGCGGTGGACATCGATATTCATTTCTACATCTAAATAGCCGATTTGTGTAATAGGTTGTATCTTGTAGCTGACTGAGTACGCAGTTTGGTCAATACCGCCCAAAACATCAAAAGCAAATAAAAGAGCGATAATGATTCCCGCTATGGCCAAAAAAGCGCTGGCGATAATAGCTACACGGGGCGCGCGAGATTGCCACAAGCCCCGCAAGCCCTGTATTCCCCGGGAGTTTTTGGATTCTCTGAAGCGTTGTTTTGTCTCTTTCCCCATAGCCAAATCTTTTTGTTTCGATTGGCTATTCTCATTTACATCAGACAACAGAATCATCCTCACTTTGCATTGTTTTCGCCGCAAAACGATTATAGCACGCGGCAGATTACGCGCGCAACTTGTTCCTTGACTTATTTTTAGCATTGAGTATAATGCTGTTGTTAGTACAGCGACAGGGGAAGAAAACATCATGACGCAAGTTGATAAAATCACTTTGGAGCAGCTCAAGGAAATGGCGGAAAAAACGTTTGGAGAAATCGTAAAGGCGAACGTGGATGTTACGCGAGAGATCATCGTTGTCGACGCGGAACTGCATGCGGATATTGAGCAGTTTATGCTTGACAACGGATCTCGACAAGAAGATTTATGGGGCATTAACCTTTATCCTGATCAATTTGGCTCTCCGGATTTCATAGAGTTTGACTCAATGATAAATATCAGGCCACGGCAAGGCAACAGGTCGCGTTACGTGGAAGATGCTGCTGTACGCGAAAAAATATCAAAAATAGTTAGTGGGGCTATTGCGTATGGTTGATCGCGAAAAGTGGGCTGGATTAAGTTTGGTCGAACAGATGGGAAATATAGGCTCAGAGGTTGGTAGGGCGATAAAGTCGCGCGATAACCCTACGAGGCGCGACGGAGCCATAGAGCGGGCTCTTGATTTGTTTTCGGGGACGGCTGCATGCTACTCGGGCGCGCGGTTACGCGAGATTTTGCGCTCCCGTGACGAATTCTTGCGTTTGTTTTATGGCGATTCCGAGGACTATGACGGAGTCGAGCGTTATTTTCACCACTTTGCTATGGCGGCGCGGCGCGAGCGATAACCTGAGCGATTACCTGTCAAACTACCTAAAGTAGGCGTGACAGACTATAAAACACAAGAGAACCGCCCCCCTTGTGTTCCCAACTACTGCATTTTTAGCCTTAGTTCCCTGTCGTCAAGATCAAATCCCATTTGCTGCGCCCGTTGATAGTAGCGCTTTATTATCGCATACAGTTCTGGGCTGAAAGACTTTACTAGAGATCCGGTTTCATCCGACAACACTGGGATACCGCTCTCGTCAGACGAGGCTAATAACTCACGCAGTTCTTCCATAGACAGTACGTCAGCTTCAAACTCCGGGATTTCTGTTTTTCGCCAGCTTGCGAGCATTGTCTCAATATAGTTCAGCGCTTCCAATACCTCCTCCGAGGATGGCTGATATGCTTCTAAATACCACAATGGCGGTATGTTCATCCCAAGTAAGTAATCGTCACAGAACCCCACGCCCTCATCCCCCAAGAGGTCAAGGGCAGCCTCAAGCGCTGTTACGCGGCCTTCAAACGCACTGCTGTCGAGGCAATATCGCAGCAATGAATCGGGCGGATTGCCGTTATTTGCGGATTCGCGCTCAAACAGCATCACAATCAGCGGCGCTGCTGTGTAATGAAGGAACTCGGTCATGGAGGATGACGTGAGCCGCTCCTCGTCCATGGGCGCAAAGTTGTATTGAAACGGCTCTTTTAGGCGCATGTATAAGTATTGGCTGAACGTCAACGCCATCTGGCTGCGGAAGTCGGCACCGAGCCTGAGTTTGAGCGGTTCTGGCAAGGCGTCCATCGCCAGCTTTTCGTAATAGGTGGCTAGGCCTTCATTGAGCCACATATTCGGCTCTACGTGGACGTTTATATAAGGCGCCACTGTATCGTAAAACGCGTGAAACATCCGATGCGACAGGAGCTGCCAGTCTTTGATTGAATTGGGGTCAAAAGACGCCGCTACAACGCCTGTCCCTGAGCCGCCTATAATTTGCCTGTCTGGCGGCAGCAGCACGATATTGAATCCTTCGGGGGCGCTTCCAAATAATTCCAAATAGTACGCGTACAAGCTATCAAAACCGGCCATGTCCTCCGGAGTAAGTTGAGACGTGGTTTGTTGGTCTGCGGCTTGATGTTCAAGTGAATAAACCTTCAATCCGCTTTGCGTGCTATAGTCCAAATAGAATTCTCCAGCAACAAACGCGTTTTTTGTTATCGAGTATATATCCATCCACCCTGGGTCGCTTAAATGTGTAAACGGGATTATTTTCTCCCAGTTATTCGGGAAATCAAATGCAAAATTGAGCCTTCCCACCGCGTTCCTTACGCCCTCTTCGCTGAGCAGGTTGAATTCGGCGGGGAGCAAAAACGTCTGATCCCCGTCAAAAACGGTGTATATGTCCGTTACCGCACCCCTGCTTCCATGTTTGGCGGGTAGGGACACGCTGACGTCATAGTCTATGTTTGTCGTACTCCCGCGTGAAACAGGTATCGTGATAATGCCTTCTTCGGATATAAACGCCTCTTTGGTTTTCCCCCAGGCGTCCGTTAAGGAATTGACAGCGATATTTTTGTCTCCCAGAAATAGATAAACCGAATCTTTCTTGCTGAAAACAGGTACACGAATTTTCATTTTAACATTGATTATTTGCCTCGCGTCACTCGCGTCAACAGACCCCGCGCCTATATTCGGCGCCGATACCATATAAGTGTACGCGGGCAGCATGTCCAGCGTAAAAAAGCACACCAAAAGAAGGCCCGCAACCAAAGCGCTTAAAATCGCTGCAACGATAATTATGTAGGCCCGTTTCTTGTTAGCAGTTTTAGCGGCGGCGGTTTTGTTGTCAATAATCGCGTGGACATGTTTTGGCATTACTCAACCTCTCAACTCCCTGCCCACTTCGCGCACGAATGGGGTAGGGGGTTGTCCCCTCGCAAACAGTGTTAATAGTATTCATCACAGCCAATATCATTGTACATTAGGCTCTTCCTGCTTTGCATTTTTGTCGCTGCAAACGATTATAGCACACAGCAAAGCGCGCGCGCAAGATCGTGAATCCCCTCTGAACTGTAACAGCCAATTGCACAGATCGCAAATTTTTATGGATACTTACCAAGAAATAAAGTAAAAAACTCTCGTCTCTTCGTCCAAAGCCCCACTCCCGCAGGAGGGGGGTAGGGTGTGTCCTTATCGGATGCCTAACCGCACAGGTCGAAAAAAGGCTTGACAAACTAGATATATTTAAGCTAAACTAAAATCATTCTTTGGATTAGCATAAATGAGGTGAGGTTGTGTATATATCCCGTAAAATTGAAACACCTGTGCAAAGAATTAGCCAGACGTTTCCGGTGCTGATGGTAACAGGTCCGCGCCAATCTGGCAAAACCACTGTGTTGAAACATTTGAGCGAAGCGGGACGCAAGTATGTTACCCTGGACGATCCCAGTGACCGGTTATTCGCCAAAACGGAACCCTCCGCGTTCCTGGAGCGGTATTCCCCTCCAGTTACTATAGATGAGATTCAATATGCTCCGGAAATCCTGCCCTATATCAAGATACACGTTGATAAACATAAGACGAATGGAGCTTTTTGGTTGACCGGTTCACAAATGTTCCATATGATGAAAAATGTATCAGAGAGCCTCGCCGGCCGAGTGGGTATCGTGAATCTATTCGGGCTGTCAAATAGCGAGATTACTGGAACTCTTTTTGATTCGTTCACCACCGAGCAGAATTTTTTGATGAAGCGACTGGACAGCGCCCGGCGCATGACGTTGCCGGAGGTATTCGAGCGCATCCATTTAGGCGGTATGCCACGGGTTTATGAGCAACAGGGGTTGGATTTGGATGAATATTATTCGTCTTATACGCAGACATATCTGAGCCGCGATGTGCGGGAATTGACGCAAGTGGCGGACGAACTTGCGTTTTACCGTTTCCTGTGCATAGCGGCGGCGCGAACGGGTACTCTTGTCAATTACGAAGCGCTAGCCAAGGAAACGGAAATCTCCGCCCCCACCGCCAAACAATGGCTATCCGTGCTGGTATCCTCCGGTGTGGTCACATTGATCGAGCCGTACCACAATAGAGCGCTAAAGCGGGTAGTGAAGGCGCCGAGGATGTATTTCCTGGATACGGGGCTTGCGGCTCATTTGACCAAGTGGCAAAACGCCGCCGTCCTAGAAAACGGGGCGATGGCCGGAGCGTTTTTTGAGACTTACGTTGTGTCTGAAATCTATAAGGGTTTCGCGCACATGGGGAAACGGCCGCCGTTGTATTATTATCGTGACAGCAACACAAAGGAAATAGACTTGATTATCTGGCAAGACGGCGCCCTGTTTCCTATTGAAATCAAAAAGAGCGCCAACCCAACAGGGGCGACAAAGCATTTTACTGTATTGAAGCCTGTAGCGGATGATGCAAACTTTGATAACATGAACCGGCAATTGAAAATGGAAATTGGCCCTGGCTGTGTCATATGTCTAGCTAACGATCTACGCCCTATCGATAAGAAAAACTGGTGCGTTCCTGTATGGTTGATTTGAGTTTTGTCATAAGTGTCAAGAAAGCTATCTATCATATCAATTCAATTCTGAATATGGAGTCAACAGTAATGGCGTATTACTAAAGAAACCTTCTAGGTTTATGAGGTTTAAGCTCGCTTGAAACATTTTCCCATTTCTTGTAGTCAGGGAGCTCTTGTTTTAAATAATAGTCTTTAAATATTTAGATTGATGTTGTCAGGGGGATATGATACATATGAGAGATATGATACGTTGTTGGGGGCGGTGGTGCAAAAATGGGATGCGGGGAGGGGGGGTATGCTTCTATCCCCGCAGGTAATCACCAAACGCAAGCGACATCATACTTACAGACGTTTTCGTCAACGGATATGAGCGTTAATCCATAATTTTTTGCGGTTGCAATAATAACCCTGTCAAATGGGTCATTGTGAATAAATGGCAAGAATTCAACAATCTTGACTTCCTCGGCGGTTATGCCAAGTATTTCCACGCCGTTTTCTCGGAGCTTATCTATAAAGGCCGCAACGCCGCTCATGTCCGTAATTTTGCCGCCTTTGCTGATTTTAATGGCAATTTCCCAAGCGGATGCAATGCTGACGGCAAGTTCAACGGTCTTGTCGGCTATTATATCCCTTGCTCTTACAGACAGCTTTTCATCATCGCCCAACAATGCCCATATTGCGGTATGTGTATCAAGAAGATATTTTGTCATCACATATACTCCTTAAAGTCCGCGAGAACATCGCTGAAATCATCATCAATGTTCAGTATGCCTTTCAAACAGCCAAACTGAAACTCCGGGCGAACAAATCTTGTTTCTTCGCTCTTTTGCAAAAACGGCTTTACGTCCGATATGACCTGCATCAAATAGACGTTGAGAGCGGTTTCAATGTCTATCCCGTAATGGCTGAGTACGGGTCTTGCTTTTGCCGCAAGTTCGCGGTTTAGGTTTACAGAAATAGTGTCCATATCGCGCCTCCTACTCCTTTAGTCTTTGCTTTTTTTACTTCTATACACAATTTTTCAACTTGACTGCATCTCCACAAACTTCAAGAAAATTTTCGCCGTAGCTGTCGCATCGTCTGTTGCGCGGTGAGCGTTGAGCAAGTCGATTCCCAACTCATTAGCTACCGTTTGCAGCTTATGGTTTGCAAGATGCGGTAATAATTCGCGGGCAAGAGAAAGAGTGTCTACTGTTTCGTAGTTGAATTCCAAGCCTTGGCTCAGCGCGTTGTGTCTAATAAATGAAATATCAAACTTTGCGTTATGCGCTACTAATGTTGAGCCTTTGCAAAACTCCAAGAACCTTGGAAGTACACCGGTTATGGATTCTTTGCCTTTTACCATTTCATTTGTAATGCCTGTAATTTCGGTTATGTGCCGGGGTATACCGGTTTGCGGATTGATTAACTCGCCGAGTGTTTCGACTATCTTGCCGCCTACGATTTTCGCCGCTCCTATTTCGGTGATTTTATCCTTTGCCGCAGAAAACCCTGTTGTTTCTATATCGAATACAACATAGGTTTTACTATTTACCGAGGTTGTAATTGGTTCGGCGGATTCTTCTTTTGCAGCAACCCCGGTTGTTCCTTTAGGTATAATCCACGTTCTTCCCATTCTGACAGCCCCTACAACCTTGCCGCTTTCACAAAGCACCTGAACGCGGCGCGTTGTGATACCCCATAACTCAGCGGCTTCATTCGTAGTCATTAGTTCAGCTTCTAATCCCATAACTGACCCCTTCCGATAACGCTATATTCATTATACAGCTTTCAAGCGAATAATGCAGGAAGTTTTTATAAATTTTCAAAAAAGGCCTTTTCCCTACTTGACAAATCAACCCGTTATTCTTGTAGCACTTGCAACTCAGAACCGTCAGTTCTCATACGGTGAAGTATACGTGGTTCTCCTTCACGGATGGACGGGTAGAAATATATATATTCACCTACTATATTGAACCTTGATGCAACTTGATCCGAGATTTTAACATTTTCTTTGCTCGTACAGATGAGTGTGTCGCAGATTTTCGATAAACTAAACGAGGGCCTAACCGATATTGAAAACGGAAAAGTACGCCCGGCGAGGGAAGTATTTGAGCAATTTAGGAAAGAGTTTTGTACAGTTCCTCAGACATCATCACAAGATTAGCTGAAGATTGATCTCGAAACAGATGTATTTGCGGGTTCGTATCCAATACTAGTACAGCTATTCTACAAAACGCTCTAGTTCAGAATCTTGAAACATTCTAATAGTATCTCTAATGGTTCGATCTTTGCGTTTATAATCTAGATCTGCTCCATAATCAAGCAGTACTTGAACCATTTC
>WRNV01000081.1 GCA_009776445.1 Oscillospiraceae bacterium
GCTCCGCACACAAGTTTTGAAAATTGTACAAGTTTTCATCGCAGTACCAGTGCGTTGCCTGTAACCAACCTGTGTTTTTAGATGCCCACTGAACAGTTTCACCACACGTTTCGACAAGCACGTTTTGTGTACGATTTAAGGTTGCGAACATAGGCGGCTTTGTGCTATAATAGCGCAAGAAAACTGCCTTAGACTTGCGCTCTAATAGTGGAGATTAATAAGAGATATCGATATGAGGTATTCAATATGAAGCTTTCGAAAACAAAATCTATTCTTAGCGTAATACTAGTGTATTTTCTTGTTACTATAGGCATTTTAGCAGCTAGTAACGTGGGTGAGCACGCGTTGGCGGAAAACAGTTCCCTTATGGAACTTGGGAGAAGTTATAATATATCGAGCAATGCTTATCAAAGTGGGTCTATTAATATAATTTACCCGCAAATATCAGGACTTGCCAATCAAAAAAGTCAAGACTTTATAAATGCCCTTCTAAAATCTGAAGCACTAAAAGCAATGAGATTCTACAGCGATTTTAGTGAGAGTTTTACTTTGGAAATCAAAAATAATATAAATCTAGCCACAGATAGATTGTTGAGCGTCGAATATGTAGGTTATGGTAATGTTGATGGCGCCGCGTACCCAACCAATATATTTTATACAGTAAATATAGATATAACCCAATCAAAGCAACTAAAACTAGCAGATATAGTAAATATTAATGCGGAACTCCTGAAAAATATCAACAATAATAACTATCTGAAACAAAATCCAGATGTTACATTTGAATATTTAGTTGATGAAATACTAAGTGACGATGCTAATAGTGCAATTCGAGATTCAGATATATCTTTAGATAACTCTATTGACGGCGTGTGTAGTTACTTAAAGAGTGATTTGTTAGGTATTAGTTTTCCTGTGAGGCATGCCTTTGGAGACCATGTGGAATTCGAGATAAAATTTGAGCAAATTAGTTCTTTGCTTCATAGCAGCTATAAAGACATACTCTACCCGAGCGCGCACAGTGAGCAGATAAGTGTATACCTTAACAATGAAACACTTGCTTTCGATACTTCCCCAATCGTTGAAAATGGTCGTGTACTTGTACCTATGCGCGCTATTTTTGAAGCGTTGGGCGCAGAAGTGGCGTGGGACGGAGAAACGCAAACGGTTACAGCTAAAAAGGACAGTATAGAAATCAGCTTGCAAATCGGTAGTAATGTTTTATACAAAAATGGTGAGAGAATTGTGCTTGATGTTTCTGCAAAAATCGTGAACAATCGGACGCTTGTGCCACTTCGAGCAGTTAGCGAAGGGTTAGGCGCAGGTGTTGAGTGGAATGGAGCACAACAGTCAGTTTTAATTAGGACAAATTGAATAACACCCCACTGTTATAGCACATCTTCGTGTGCTATAACAGTGAGGGAAAAACTTGCGTGATAATTCCGCAAGTCTTTTCGCCCTTGATAATAATTGAGTTTTGGCGTTATTTCAGTATTAGGTGAAAGAGGGGCGCCGCTAAACGCTTCCTTTTCGGTGGCAGGCGACAAAGTGTCCGGGACGGAACTCCTCAAAAGCGGGAACATCTGTTGCGCATATTTCGATGCAATGCGCGCACCTGGTGTGGAACTTACAACCATTCGGCGGGTTAGCAGGGGATGGGATATCCCCTTTTAGGATCACGCGTTTCGCCTTGATATCGGGGTTTGCGACCGGCGCCGCCGATAGCAATGCTTTTGTGTATGGGTGAGCGGGGTTTAAGAAGAATTCTTTCTTGGGCGCCGTTTCGACAAGAGAGCCAAGATACATCACCCCTACATTGTCAGAGATGTACTCCACAACAGACAGGTCGTGGGATATAAACAGATAGGTAAGTTTGCGCTTTACTTGTAGATCACGCATAAGATTGATGACTTGCGCTTGTACCGAAACATCCAGCGCGGAAACTGGCTCGTCGGCTACAATTACATCTGGATTGAGCGCCAGCGCGCGGGCAATGCAAATGCGCTGGCGTTGCCCGCCGGAAAACTCGTGCGGATATCGATCATACTGATATGGACGAAGCTCACAGCTCTTCATGACTTCAAGCACGTAGTCACGTATCTCGCGTTTGGGAACCAGGTTGTGTTCGGCAACAGCCTCCCCGATGATTTGGGAGATTGGCTGGCGCGGATCGAGGGAAGAATATGGATCCTGAAATATGATCTGCATATGTGGCCGCATTTTACGCAGTTCCTGCTTTTTCATCGCGAATATATCATGCCCAGCAATCATTGAACGGCCGGCTGTGGGTTCGGTCAACCGCAGGAGCGTCCGTCCGGCGGTTGTTTTGCCCGAGCCGGATTCACCTACCAGCCCTAGCGTCCGCCCACGCTCAATGCTAAAGCTGACGCCGTCCACCGCTCGGATTTGCCCGACGACGCGCCGCATGGCGCCTCTTCTAATTGGGAAGTGTTTTTTTAGATCAACGACTTCGACGATGTTCTCAGCCATTTTATCCGCCCCCCTGATCTAGCAAATACCTATAACAGGCCACTTTGTGCGTCGAATTTAGTGCGAAAGCTTGTGGATACCGCCCCCGGCAAGCCGCGACGCTCATCTCGCACCGACTACGAAAATAGCAGTGATCGGGTAGCTCGATCGGGTTGGGTACGCTTCCGGGAATGGAATATAGTCTTTTAGCCTCAGCCGCTCCACCAGGGCGGGACTCCATCAGTCCGATTGTATATGGGTGGAGGGGGTGGTGGAACACCTCGCGCGCGTCGCCTTGTTCCACGACGCGCCCAGCATACATAACGACGACATAATCGGATGTTTCGGCAATGACGCCAAGATCATGCGTGATAAACATGATAGATGCATTTATTTTTTCTTTCAGTTCTCGCAGCAACTCCAGGATTTGGGCTTGGATCGTGACGTCCAGCGCCGTAGTCGGTTCGTCGGCGATAATCAGTTTTGGGTTGCACAGCAAAGCCAACGCAATAACGACGCGCTGACGCATACCGCCAGACAGTTCCTGTGGGTATGACTTATAAACACCTTCGGCGTTTGCGATCCCGACAGTACCCAACATCGCGATGCTACGCGCCGATATTTGCCGTTTTGACAACTTTTCGTCATTGTGATAGCGCATCACTTCGTCCATTTGCTGTCCTACCGTGATTACCGGATTGAGCGACGTCATGGGTTCCTGGAAGATCATCGAGATATCCCGCCCCCGGACGCTGCTCATGGCTTTGGCTGGCAATTTGACAAGATCCACTGCCTCTCCGCCGCCAGTATTGAGACGCAACGCGCCCTGCATAATCTGCCCTTGAGGTTCCTGTAGCAGACGCAGGATTGACAGACTAGTAACCGACTTCCCGCAGCCGGACTCGCCCACGATACCCACCGTTTTGCCACTAGGGATATCGATGGTCACGCCATTCACGGCGCGTACGGTTCCGACGTCAGTATAAAAATATGTGTTTAGATTATCGATCTCCAGGATATTGCCCGGGTCATTCATACGCGTGACGTAGGCGTCCGCCGGAACGCACCGCTTTTTTTCGCGGTAAAACTGTCGGAATATCTTGGCGTTGCTCTTTTTGATTATTTTTAGCTTTTGGTTGCGCTCGTCATCAATACGCTTACGCTCCTGTCTGTCTGTTCCCGCCATCCTGTTTACCTGCCTTTCATCTTGGGGTCAGTCGCGTCACGAAGTCCGTCGCCTACAAAGTTGAAAGCCATTACCGTGATTAAGATGCACAGACCAGGCGCGACCCAGATGTTCGGGTACATACGCATGATGATGCTATCGGCTACGCTGGTGACCATATTGCCCCATGATGCGTATGGCGCGCCGACCCCCACGCCCAGAAAGCTCATGGTTGATTCGAGCAGGATAATGGAGCCCAGATCAAGCGTTGCCGCGACGATAAGGTTAGGCAGTATATTCGGGATCAGATGCCGCGTGATCTTATGACGGGGCTTGATCCCAGTCGCGTCAGCGGCTTGCATAAACTCCGCCTCGCGCAGGGAAAGAATGTTACCGCGCACCAGCCGCGCGACGCCGGTCCAATAGAGGAAGCCCAGGATAAACATGGTGTAATAGATTTTTACCGACGGCGAAATTTTCAGAGAGATCATCAGCGAGGCAATGATCAACATTAGCGGCAGGAAAGGGATCGAGGATACGATCTCTACAACGCGCATGAGTATGCCGTCCACCCAACGGCCGTAATAGCCAGCTACGCCGCCAATGATCACACCTAACAGCAGCTCAATGAATACTACGATGAAACCGACCATCAGTGAGATGCGCCCTCCATACATCAGACGCGCGAGCATATCCTGCCCCATACCGTTAGTTCCAAGAATATGGCTGGGGCTGGGAGGCTGCAAGATACCGAGGATGGCGTTGGTCATGCGTTCCTCGCTTTCGTGAGTGCGGATCTCTTCTCCGGTGACTTTGTCCAAGTAAAATAGTTCGGTTTCGCTGTAAGCGTAAAAGAGTGGGACTATGTAACAGGAGAGTGCCATGACGACTAGTGTTATCACGCCTACCACAGCCAACCGGTTGCGAAAAAACCTGCGCACGACCATCTGTCTTGGCGTCAGAAAGAGTTGATTCTCACCGGTTTCCTTTTCTTCCCGGAATGAGGCAGGTTTCATGGCTTCATCAATGGAGGCGAAGCCGTCCAAGTTATCGCATTTTTCGTCCAAACTCATACCATCCGCCTCCTTTTAATCATGAACAGACTTTTATTTGTATCGGATCCTCGGATCGACGGCGGCGTAGAGGATATCCGAGATGAGATACCCCAAAATGGTAACTGCGGCGAGAAACATATTGTAACCCATCAGAAATGGGACATCGGACAGTTCGTATGCTTTGAGCGCTATGCTGCCTATACCGGGAAGGCCAAACAAGTTCTCAGTAATCATAGCCCCGGAAAACAGCATAGGCAGCTGCATGCCAAGCAGCGTCACGAGGGGGATCAGGGTGTTTTTGAAGGCATGCGTATAGACAACCCGACGTTCCGGAACGCCTTTAGCCCGTGCGGTGCGCACATAATCCGAACCCAGCGCCTCAATCATATTGGCGCGTGTGTACCTCAGCCATGTGCCGCAGGCGGTGATGGCAAATACGGTGATGGGCATGATCAAGTGCCGGGCATAATCTATCAGTTTGGCGAAGGAGAAGCCATTGTAAATGACCTTGGGATCGAGCATCCCGGTCACTGGTAGTATGTTGAGGCCGTAATAGCCGAAGGAGCGTTTGAGAAGGGCAGCAAAGAAAAAAGATGGCAAAGAGATACCAATAAAGACAAACGCTGTGATAGTGTAATCAGTTTTTGTATTGCGCCGGCGAGCAGCTAAAATACCCAGCGGGAGAGCAAGCAGCAACTCAAACAACAATGCCAGCAGGGCAATGGAAAACGTCACGCCCATGTGATTCCATATTACCTCGGCTACCGGGCGGGCATAGGCAAGCGAGACGCCGAAATCCAACATGATCGCGCCCTTCTGCCACTCAAAATACCCGCCAAGAAACGAACTGTTGAGTCCGTACAACTCACGCAGATGTTCCCGTTGCGCTTCGGTGATTTTTTGTTGGGTGGAGGTGGTTAGCGTCACAAAGTCTGACGGCATCAGCCGAGCCAGCGCGTATAGCATGACCGAGACTCCAAAGAGAACAACAATACTGATTAGGATGCGGCGAGCGATGAACTGCTGCATGGACGGCTACTCCCTCCCGTATTATACTGGGTCGCGTTATTTAACCACGACCTTCCAAAGGTCCTGTTCATAATCAGCTGCTGTAGTGGCTGTGGGGATGGTGTTGAGATCCACATGATCGCCGTTGTAGCAAAGCATGTTCTTGCGCTGATAGAGCGGAAACTCGATGCAATTTTCCATCGCGAGGTCCAGCATCTCTGAAACAAGACTGCGGCGCTCGTTCAGGTCGAGCGTCTGCACAATCGTTTGTAGCAGAGAATCCATCTTTGGGTCGCTAAACCGGAACTTGTTCTGACCGCCGATCGAGTGGAACTGCGTCGTTTTATCGCAGTCAAATACGTTGCCCCATGCCATAATCCACATGTCGGCTGTGCCGTCGTCCACCGCCGCCATCATAACGTTCATCTCGACATCCTGGATCTGTAGTTCACCACCCAGAGAGGCTAGATCCTGTTGCGCCTGTACCAGCATCGCGAAGGCAGGGTGATTGGCGTTTCCTTGCCCGCCAATATAGCAGTTAATGACGAACTGGTTTCCGCTCGCGTCGACCAACTTGCCATCTTTCTGTGAGTACCCAGCTTGATTGAAATACTCCAGCGCCTTGTCGCGGCTGTATTCATAGTAAGGCGCAGCGTCCTGCGGATATTCGGCTAGCGTTGTCGTCATCGGGCGCTCGATGACTTGTGCTAATTCGGTTCCGTAATACCCCTCCACAGAGGGTTGGCGGTTCATCANACTCCAGACCGCTTTGCGACATAGAAGCGACACGTTCGCGCAGTTCATTGCCATGTAACCGTAGCCCGCGTTATCGATCAGATCATAGCGCACCTGAGGATTCTTTTTGATTTCAGCGACGTTTTCTTTACTGCTTACGGGGTTTGCGATATCCACCGAACCAGAGACTATTGCTTCCAACATGTCAAGGCTCGGAATGAACTGCCAGCGTACGGTCCCGGTCTTTGGAACGCCCAAGAAGAAATCCTCATTAGCGACGCAGGTTACGATATTGTTAGCGTATTCCTGGAAAATGTATGGCCCGGAACCCATAGGTTTCATATTGGCCAGGATAGCGCTCACATCGCCCTTTTTGATTTCACCATAATAGTGGCGAGGGATGAGATTGCCCAATCCGTTGTGTGTGGTTAATACGCGGTCGGCGTATATATCAATCGCCATTACGGTCACGGTACAGGTGTAGTCGTCCACCCTTTTGACGCCGGCAATTTCGGTGACGTCGCCGGCGCTACCGACGTTTTTGATCGCGTATTCAGCCTTCATATTGTCGAGGAACCAGTTTTCAGTGTCATATGCGTCCAATGAAGTCTCATACTCGATCTTAGCGATCAGGTTTAACATTTGGCCGGGATCTGTAGCGTCGATGGTTGCCAGATCGTCGCCGTAACCAGACACTTCCGCGTACCAGCTCCAGTTCTCGCCGTTTCCTATGTCGCCGTCCGGATCACCGCCCCACCAACCGTCGAGATCGGTCGCTTTTGCATAGATCATAAAGTCTTCCAAGGAGATGTTGTCGATGGTGTACTTGTTGGCGGCTTCATCCTCCATGGCCTTAATGTCGGCTGAATAGTTCGCGTTGCTGTAGTAGTATTCCTCGACGCCCTTAATACGCGTTGACAACAGATTTTGAGGGCCGGAATAGCTTGGATCAGCCCGGACATATAGGTTGTAGATGTAGTCGTCTATTGTCACCTCGACGCCATCAGTGTATTTCATCCCTTTTTTAATAGAGACGGTGTACTTGACACTGCCGTCGTCCTGTTCTTCAAACGTGATAGAACCGCAATAATCCTCAAGTTCGTTCTTGCTGTTGATGATGCAGATAGGCGCAAAGAGCTGGTTTACGACTTGACTGTCATACGCGGTTTCGTTGAGGAATGGATTCCATTTGGCGTCGAACGCCGCGTCCACACCGATGACCAGCACTTTGTCGCTTGGCTTTGCCGTACCGCATGACACCAGCGTGAAGACTAGAGCTGTCGCCAGTATGAAGGACAGTGTATTTCTTGTTTTCATGACGTATCTCCTTTATCCGTTGTTGATGTTCAGGGGCATCCAAAAACACGGGTTGGTTACAGGCAACGCACTGGTACTGCGGTGAAAACTTGTATAATTCGGCAAACTTGTGTGCGGAGCCTGTAACCATTGCGAGTTTTTTGGATACCCACTGAACAGTTACTATCCGTTGAACTTATTGATCCAATTCGCAAAAGCGTCGGCGAAACTTCGTAAAAACGTCTGTGTTTCTTCCTCCAAGGCCCCATCTGCGTTAAATAGTTCGGCTATATATCCAATGTAAGCCTCAGGTCGCGGCATGACACAGAGATTTACGCAAACAGCGCTCTGCCGCAGATGATGATTTCCGCCAAATCCTCCGAACGATCCCTGCGAGATGCTGACAATCGCGCTCGGCTTGCCGCTCCAGGCGTTATCCGACATAGGGCGGGAAGCAATGTCTATCGCGTTTTTAAGAGTCGGCGTCATGGAACGGTTGTATTCCGGCGTCACAAATAACACGGCGTTCACCGATTTTACCTCTTGACGGAAACGCTTCCACTCATAAGGCATGTCAGATTCATTGTCTAAATCCTGGTTGTATAAAGATAGGGAAGTGATGTCCAAAAAACGTGTTTCAAACTGCTCCTCTAACAGCCCGTCCAAATGAATCGCGATCTTTTTGCTGTAAGAATCGCGGCGCGGACTACCGATTATAATACCGATTGATAACTTGCCCATATAAAACTCTCCTCATTGCATTACTCTTTAAATAACGGCTGTCACTCGAATAGTTTCTTTTTCGCGTTTTCAACCATCTGCGCCCCTGAAGGGGTTGCTACTATCAAATCATGCATTATATCGACTTTCTTTCCTCGAACAAGAGAATATATTGTTTTTTCAAGTTTTTTCTGCCCCCAGTGCAAGTGTTCAGCGATCGTATTGACTCCATTTTCTTCATGCGCGACAGTGTTGTTTTGGTGATTGCAAATATGGAAAAGCAAAGTCATTTGCGCGTATTGTGTTCGATTGCGGCTTTTCCTAATAAGCACGCTCATCAATCCGCGTTTCGGCGCTATGATAAATACGAGCGTAAAGATTATACCTATCGCGACAGCCATACTTCCAGCGATGGAAACATCGAGTAGCGCCGCCGCCTGATAGCCCACTACTCCGCTGAGGGCGCCAAAGATGGCGCTGAGCAGCAGCATAGTTTTTAGATCATCTGTAAGCAGGTACGCCGTCACTGGCGGCCCGATCATAAACGCCACAACCAGAATTGAACCTACCGCTTCAAAGGCGCCTACCGCCGTTAGCGACACTAGCGTCATTAGCCCGTAATGGATGATGGCGGGAGAGAATCCCAATACGGAGGCCAGCATTGGGTCAAAAGTAACAATTTTCAATTCTTTGTGAAATAAGACGATCAAAACGGCGTTTATCAGTAGCAGCACGCCGGAGGTATAGAGCGCTTTTGCCCCAATGTCCACGCCAAAGACAATCATCCTGTCAAAAGGCGCAAAAGCCAGTTCACCCAGCAGCACGGAATCTGTGTCCAAATGCACGGTTCCGGTATAGCGGGTGATGAGGATAATAGCTATGGAAAACAGCAAAGGGAACACTATGCCGATAGCTGAATCTTCCGACAACAGCCTGGTTTTCGAAAGCGTTTCCGTCAGCCAAACAGTGACGACTCCCATTAGCGCGGCGCCAACAATAAGAAACGGCGAGCTTAAATCGTGGGTCAAAAAAAACGCCAATACGATCCCCAGCAAGATAGTGTGTGTGATGGAATCCGACAGCATAGACATTTTTCTCAGAACAAGGAAAGCGCCCGGCAAGGCGCAGGCTACGGAAATGATAATGGCAATCAGTTGTATTTCAAAAGCGGAACTCATATGATCGGTTTCCCTTCCAATCTGAAGCTAGCGCGGTTTTTTCTCATTAGATAAATCTTGCGTATGATACCCCTGTCCGGCGCGAATAGAATACTGACTATAGTAATCGCGGTGACGCACACCACAATTATAGGCCCTGTGGGCAACCCTGTTACGGCTGAGCTTATGAGTGTGCCCGACACTCCTGATACCGCTCCAAACACTGCAGCCAGCATAACCATTAACCACAGACGGTTCGACCATTGTCTAGCCGCGACTGCCGGCGCTATTAACATGGCGCTCATCAGCACGACGCCAACAGTTTCCAATCCGATGATAATCGCCAGGACAATGAGAAATGAAAGCAGGAGGTTCAATCTGCCCTTGCCAAATCCGATCGTCTCCGCGAATTCAGAGTCGAACGAGAACAGTTTGAACTCTTTCCAGAAGAGAACAACGAGTAGCAATAGTATCGCCCCGCAAACAGTCATGAGCACGACATCCCGTTGCAATAGTGTTGACGCCTGGCCGTATATAAAGCGTTTGAGTCCCGCTTGATTGGCATTAGGCACTTTTTGCGCGTAGGTAAGCAAAACTAGACCCAAACCAAAAAACACCGACATAATCAAGGCCAGGACGCTGTCAAACCGAATGCGTGAATGCCTAACAACAAGCGTTATGAGGTAAGTCGCCGCAAGTCCAGTCAGCAAAGCCCCAAGCAAAAGCACCTCGGTGTTTTTGTTTCCCGTTAGTAAAAAAGCCATAACGACGCCTGGAAGCGCCGCGTGTGATACGCCGTCCCCCAACAGACTTTGTCTGCGGAGCACCGCAAAGCTGCCCAACACGCCACTAATGACGCCTAAAAGCGCCGATCCGAGGGCAACGGTCTGGAAGGTGTAATCACTTAATAGCGAGGCAAGCGTTTTCATCACGTCGCCCCTTTCAGAAGTAAACCGCGATTGCCATAGGCAAGGCTTAGATATTTATCATTAAAGACCTCGTCTTTCGGGCCATTTGCAACAATACGCAAATTGATCAGCGTTACCCAGTCAAAATAATCGGAAACTGTTTGCAGGTCATGATGCACCACAATTACCGTTTTTCCCTGCTCCTTCAGTTTTTTCAGCAATCCCACAATTGACTTTTCAGTCTGCGCGTCTACACCTTTAAAAGGCTCGTCCATGAAATAAATCTCCGCTTGCTGGATAAGCGCCCGCGCTAAAAAGACCCGTTGCTGCTGGCCGCCGGAAAGCTGACTGATCTGCCTGGTCGCGTACTCGCGCATCCCGACCGTTTCTAATGTTTCAAGAGCCATGTTTCTTTCAGTCTTTCCCGGACGTTTAAACCACCCCAAATGCCCATAGCGACCCATCATCACCACATCAAGGACTGTTGCAGGAAAATCCCAATCAACGCTGCCGCTTTGCGGTACATAAGCGATTTTGTTTCTGAATTTGCCGTTTTTTATTTCGACATCATAAAAATCTATCCCTCCGGATACCGGTTTGACAAGACCCATCATAACTTTGATCAGAGTCGTCTTGCCCGCCCCATTAGGGCCTATTATTGCTGCAAGTTTTCCCCTGGGTATGCCAAGGTCGATGTCCCACAAGACAGGTTTTGAGCCATACGCAAAGGTCAGGTCATGTACCGAGACTGCGCAATCATCCTGTGACATATATTGCCCGCTCCTTTATCATACCAAACGCTTAATTCAAAGCATCGACAATGGTGTCAATGTTGGCTTTGAACGTGAGAATATAAGTATTATGCCCAGAGGCCTTATCCCCTATAGAGTCGGAATATAGCTCCCCGCCGATCTCAACATCGAAACCGCGAGCTTTCACTGCGGCTTGCAGCGCCTCGATGTTTCTTGGCGGTACTGAGGATTCCACAAAAATCGCGCTGATTTGACTGTCCGCGATAAATGATGCAAGGTTGCTTACGTCTGCTGTGCCTGCTTCCGCGTCGGTGCTTATGCCCTGCAAGCCCATGACCTCAAAACCGTAAGCGCGGCCAAAATACCGGAACGCGTCGTGGGCGGTGATCAAAACACGTTGATTTTCAGCAACCTCCTCGACGCGATGCTTGATATACTGTTCCAAATAGTCAAGTTCGGCCAGATAGCCGTCTAGATTTGTGGCGTAGGCGTCCCCGTTGTCTGGATTGATCTCGATCAATCGCGCCGCAACGTGCCTGGCGACATTTTTCCAGATTGAAACATCAAACCAGATATGAGGATCATGGATATCGGGGTTGTTTTCGTCCGATAGGAGCGTGGAATTGTCGAGGCCATCCTCCGCGCAAATAATAGCGCGACCAGAAGCGGATAAAGACGCAAAAACGTCTCCCATCTTGCCTTCCAGATGCAAGCCGTTGTATAACACTATATCCGCGTTCTGCATCTTAGTAACGTCACCGGCGCTGGCTTGGTAGAGATGCGGGTCGATGCCAGGTCCCATCAGGGCGGTCACATTCACCTGATCGCCGCCGACAGTAAGGGCTAAATCATACAGCATGGTGGTCGTGGCTACAATATTAAGTTTGCCGTCCGAACTGGCTTGGGTGCTATTCGTACAACCACTTTGTGCCGAGACCAGCAGCCCAAACGCGAGCATTAGCACGATAGCGGACAGTGCCGACGCCGGTGTTTTTCGTTTTAACGCCGTTTTATACCTCATCTATCTGATTCTCATTTCTTCGCCTAAGGTTCTGTTTATACTGGGGAAAATGTTTCTTTGCCCACGCCGCACATTGGGCATACCCAATCTTCAGGGATGTCTTCCCACTTTGTTCCGGGTGCTATTCCACTATCTGGATCGCCTACAGCTTCGTCGTAGATGTATCCACACGCTTCACACTCGTATTTCATGCTCTCGTTCCTCCTCTCCAACGTATTGTCAAATAAATTATCGGCATAAAGCGCAAATTCTTTAGCAAAACGGTTACAGTGGGCATTTTGTTTTTGTTGACATGCTCAACAAAGTGTGCTAAATTGAAACAGTGTTCCAATTTGGCTTAGGAGGTTACGATATGACGCGCCCGACAACCTACAATACAAAACAACGTGAGGCTATTGTCAATTATATTATTTCTCTTGAAGGCGCTCATGTTACCGCTGCGCAAATTGTAAAGCATTTTGGAAACGAAGCTGTTTCCATAGGACGCACTACAGTATACCGTTACCTTGATAAAATGACGGAAAATGGAGAATTGCAACGATATACTACCGATGGCATTTCAGGCGCTTGCTATCAGTACATTAAGCAAAGAGAAAACTGCCAGGATCATCTACATCTAAAATGCGAGGGATGTGGGAAGTTGCAGCATTTAGAGTGCAACGCGATGGGCGATATCAAGCGGCATGTTTTTTATAGTCATTTTTTTGAAGTTAACTCTATGAAAACTGTTTTGTATGGGATGTGCGACAACTGCCTACATAAGACTTGACGTATGTATTTATATCCATGTGCGAGCGAGCAAATTAAAGTGAGAATATTTTATTTATGAAACGAATTACAGCAGTGCTACTTCCACTATTTATTCTGGCGGCAATGATGTCAGGCTGTGATTTCCCCGTCGATTCTACAAGTAACAGGGCGGATAGCGCGAAAGACGGCAAAATCAGCGTCGTTTGCACGATTTTCCCTCTATACGATTGGGTTCGCCAAATCCTTGGAGATAGGGTGGACGACGTGGAGTTAACCCTCCTTTTAAACAACAATATCGACTTGCATAGCTATCAGCCTACGGCGGATGATTTTGTGAAAATCTCTGTTTGCGACTTGTTTATTTATGTTGGCGGCGAATCTGACTCCTGGGTGAACGACGCGTTGAAAGAATCCGTGAACAAAAATATGGTTATAATCAATTTACTGAGAACCCTTGGAGACGCGGCGAAGGAAGAAGAAATCCTCGAAGGTATGCAGGAGAAATGCACTGATGGCGAGGTTGAGGTTGGGGTTGAAGATAAAGTCGAAGCCGAAGTCGAAGTTAAATATGAATATGACGAGCATATATGGCTATCATTGAAAAACGCGCGATTGTTTTGTTCGTCAATAGCTGGCGCACTCTCATCACTAGACGCGGACAATGCAACGGAGTATGAGAATAATCTGATTGCCTACACAGAAAAGCTATCAGCTTTGGACATGGAATACACAACAGTGGTAAACACAGCAACTGTAAGGACGCTGCTGTTCGGAGACCGTTTTCCTTTCCGCTATCTTTTAGAGGATTATAATTTGACGTCCTACGCTGCTTTTCCCGGTTGTTCCGCTGAAACAGAAGCCAGTTTTGAAACCGTCATATTCCTCGCTAACAAAGCGGATGATTTAGGTCTTGAAACTATCTTGGTTACAGAAAGCTCAGACAAAAAAATTGCCGAAACTATAATCAGCAATACGATGGATAAAAATCAACGGATACTTGTGCTTGACTCGGCGCAGTCAACGACGTCAAACGACGCGAGTAATGGCGCGACTTATCTTGCCATCATGGAAAGCAATTTAGATGTGTTGAAAAAAGCCCTAGGAGACGCGCAGGAATGAGGTTAATTTCTGCGCACCGACATAGGAGCCGTTGATTTTCCAGCTGCTCCATAGTGAAAGGAGACGTCACATGTTGCAGTTGTCTTGTCAAAACCTGACGCTTGGATATGAGGGGAAGACAGTGGTTTCAGATCTTTCATTTACTGTAGATGCCGGGGATTACTTGTGCATAGTCGGGGAGAACGGATCTGGTAAAAGTACGCTAATTAAAACCATATTAAACTTGAAAACGCCGATGTCAGGTCAGGTTGTGACAGGCGACGATTTGATGCCGAATGAGATCGGCTATTTGCCTCAGCAAACGGTGGCGCAAAAGGATTTTCCCGCGTCTGTGAGGGAAGTAGTCCGTTCTGGTTGCTTGAACCGCTGCGGGTTGCGTCCGTTTTATAACAAACAGGAAAAACAGTTAGCGGACGATAATATGGAAAAGCTTGGTATCGCGTCTCTCGCGAAACACTGTTATCGGGAGTTGTCCGGCGGACAGCAACAGCGAACTCTTTTAGCGAGAGCTTTGTGCGCAACACGAAAAATCCTGCTGCTGGACGAACCGGCTGCAGGGCTTGATCCAAAAATGACGGCTGAACTGTATTCTTTGATCGGGAAACTCAACGACGATGGGATTACTATTATTATTATTTCTCACGACATTTGCGCTTGTGTAAAATACGCTTCTCACATTTTGCATATTGGCGCGGGGGCAGCCTTATTCTTCGGGACAAAAGCGGAGTATTTGAAAAGCGAGGCGGGTAGTATGTACGCTAACATGGAAGGAGATCGTGAATGAC
>WRNV01000082.1 GCA_009776445.1 Oscillospiraceae bacterium
TCGGCGATTGGCGGAGAAATAGCGGATGATTCGATGAAAATCGCGAAATGGACAGCCGTAAAAGCAGAAAATCCTGACGCTTACCGCAAAGTAACTGTTGAAGTTTTTTCTATTGATCAAATTATAAGAAGAATCTGTTTTCCGAACGCGTTCATAGTGGATTATAGAGAGGATTATTTTGATACGGAAGGAGCGGGAACGTTCGTGTTGAAAGTAAGACAGAAATACGATAAGTCTGAGCTTACAACTATCGAAGATAATAAGTGATTAATCCATTTTTTCTTTTAGCCCACGAATATAGACCCAATAGTTATTACATAAGTTCTAATGTGTTGCTGATGTAATATTGCTGGAGGTAATGAATCTGGATGAGTTCTTTTATTTAAAGCAAATAACACAAGAACGCTGGAGTATTTTGGACAGGATGCTACAGCTATATACGCATGATATCAACGAATACTTTGACTACTCGGTCGTACTTGACAATAACGGACGTTACTGTATAAAAACGGTCGAAAAATTTCTTTCTGACGGATTTGGTTATTTTATTATTATAGGCAATAAATACGCGGGTTTCGTTTTACTAAACAACAAGACAAAGCCACCAGGAGGGGTATTTATCTCAGAATTATATATCTTGCCACGTTTCCGGCAAGGCTTTTTTTATAGAAAAGTTGTCTTTAGCCTGTTTTCGGAACTGAAAGGGCATGTAGAATTTCGCGTTTTAAAGAATAATAAGCGCGCTTTGGTTCTGTTTGAATACTTAACAAAAAAATATGTTTCCAAAGTAGAAAAGACTTGTGAATGTGAAAATGAAACAGAGTTTTTTCGTTTTGCGCTGGATACAGAAAACATATTGATAAATTTGTCTGGTTACAAAATACATATTAATAATTCTCAAAAATAATTATTTGAAAGGGAGAAACAAATATAATGAAACGAGTTGTAGTATTTTTTCTAGCGGCGGCTATGCTGATTCTGACTGTACCGCCTGTCGCGATTCAAGCTGCGGGGGTCGTGATCCCGGCCAGTGGCGCTACCGTCATGATCGGGGTGCAGGACTCAATCAACCGGCAGGGTTCCGGTCAAAGCGACGACAACAGAGTTATCACCAATTCAGGCTCGCAGTCCGGATATCTACTGGAAAACTTCAGGCAGAATAACAGCGTGTCTTTCCAAATTGACGTAGAGGAAGCAGGCTATCATGAGTTCTTTGTGAGAATGGCAAGAAGCGGGAGCGGCGTGTCACGATACCGCTTGAGTGTCGTCGGAGGGGGCTCCAGGGATTTTGTTGAGATGACACAAACTGGTTCCTGGAACTCGGTTTTTAAAGAATGCAGGGTTTGCTTATGGGTTCCAGTGGGCGAGCAGACGTTTACCCTTACCAATATATATTCAAACGCTTTTAACGTTGATTGCGTCAAGGTGCGTCGTTACACTCCTGTACAAATCCCCTTGACTGGTGTTCCAGTTCAAATAGAGGCGGAATATGATTACGCGGGGGTCAACTCGAATTCAGGCCCGTATAAGTACCTTGACACCAACACACCCGCGCCTAGCAACGGATGGTATATTGGCGACTTTTTTGCTGGATCAAGCGTTTCATACAGCCTTAACGCGCCAGTTGCAGGTAGTTATGAGCTTGGACTATGGATGGCAAGCACCAATTCTGGTATGCAGTTTGAAATCTCTGGCGGCGGTGCGACGGTCCTTTCTGAGGTTATCAGCTCCACTGGTTCCTGGAGCAATTTTCAAGAGAAAAAAGTCATCTTTCCACTAAAAGCAGGAGTGACTGACATTACGATTAAAAATATGAGCGGAACTTGGAACTTGGATTACTTTAGAGTTACGCTTCTAGGCGCCGATGGGACAAACGTCGACATCACACCTTATGCGACCGTCGAAGGCGCCACATCAGGAAACGCCGGAGCGTTAACGGACGGGAACCCAGCGACGGGGTGGCTTGCAACCGGAGGCACCGGTGGGATTGGGGCTACTGAGCAAGCGGCAGTGATACGATATAACACGCCTGTTTATATTGATTCGATCGAATTATTCGATCTGCCTTCAAGCCATGTGACTGCGGGATTGCTTACGTTCAGCAATGGCGTAACCATTCCAGTTGGCGAGTTATCAACTGCGGGAATAAGTGTTCCATGTCAGCAGGAAGACGTATTTTGGGCGCGATTTGACATTATCAGCGCCACGACTGAGGATTCGGGCTTGCAGCAGATGAATCTTACAGGCTACATGAGCAGCCAGAATACCCGGCTGGATGTCAGCTTAGACGGCGTCGTTGCCACGACCGCTGGTTTGTACCATATGAAACAAATGTTAACAGGCTTCAAGATAAATGATGGGCGCTTTAGTATGGAACTCACGCAGGAAGAGGCGTTTGACGAGATACAGTTGACAGGGTTGCCGGCGGGGACAGCCAATATCTCGGTTTCTCCTAACGGACGCGCCGCTGAGAATTACGCCGTCACTCCACTCGGCGGGTTCGCGTCAATAAAACTAGGTGATATTATATATGCGTCAAACGTTGTGATTACGATTGAGGGCTTAACAGGTCAAACAGATTTGCTTGGCGTATCGCTTGTTGGGCCAATCTCTTCTATGTTGCCGAAATACAGGAATTATTACGACGTCTACATATTTGTCCGATATTGGGATTCACTGCCAGAGGACACATACCTCGCCATCAGCAATAACAATACGCTGATATACAGGGGCGTTAGCGAGGCGGCGGCGCCTTCGTCCAGATGGACGTTGATCGCCAATTCCGACGGCGATTATACCATCCGCAACGAGGACGGTAGATACATGGCTTTGACGTCAAGCTCGAACACAGTCAGTTTTGTCTCAACGCTTCCGTCAAACAATGGAGGATTGTGGACGCTTGAAACGGCACCTGCCGGGTATGTCCGCCTTGTCAATAAGCAGTATTCGACGCGCAAGATTAATATTGAAGGCCTTAGCGGAACAGCCGTCGCGTCGACAGGCGTCAGCGACTCCTGGTACAGCGCTATGTGGCAGTTCAAACAGTCGCTCCCGCCACAACCGTGGGATCACTGGTACGAGATCGGGAAAAACTCGATTATTGGGACTGCGGGAACGGCTATAGCCACATCGGACACGTCAATCATGTCAAATTCCGGCGGTTCTTACAGGACATGGACGCAAATCCCAGCTTTTAACCCAACGCAATACCCGCAGTTTACTTCAGATAACACGATGGCTAACGCCGTTTATAATCTGACAATGCAGGAAGTTTATCAAGCTTCGACGACAGGGGTTCTGCTTACCGGCGTGAACTGGACATCTGTATGGACAAGGGACACGGCGATGGCGGTGCTAAACTCGCTGGCATGGATCGTCCCCGGAATATCGGCCACGTCACTGAGGACTAAAGTCGTAGGCAACTCGAATCCAACTAACGCTAACTACCCACAAACCCTTCAGCAGGACACTGGAACAGGCGGATCATACCCAATATCAGACGATAGGATACTTATAATGGTCGCCATGTGGGAACATTACCTGGCTACTGGCAACACGACGGAATTAAGCTATTTTTATGATCTTGCCAGCAATACTATTAACCAAGATGAACATATCGTTTTCGATCCCAAGACCGGCTTATATAGAGGGGAAACAGGCGGACTTGATCACCGCGCCAAGACATATCCAAACTGGATGGCCGAGTCAACGGCGGATGGTGTTATAAATATCGCTGAAGGGAAAGCGGCCATTGTTAATGTTGTCTATGCCCGTGTGATGAATCTCATGGGCAAATCAGCGATTATCCTTGGCAAAGGGCAGGAAATCTCCGATGAATGGTTCGCCCGTTCCGCTGCGCTGACAAAGGCTATTAACGACCAACTATGGCTCCCCGAGCGCGGCATGTATGCGTCATGGCAGTATCCCGAATATATGGGCAACGTGAACGCCGACAAGGTTGACGTTATTTCAAACGGTTACGCAGTGTTATTTGACATAGCGCCACCAGAGAGGGCAGAGAGCATTCTTAACAACTATCCTCTGGTTACATACGGCGCGCCAACTGTTTGGCCGCAGAAAAACAGAGCCGAGCCAGAAGGCGATTTGATATACCACAACAAAGGCGTCTGGCCGGGCTGGGAAGTTACCCTAATGATGGGCGCCAAGGAAAAAGGACACAACCAACTAGCTGAAGAGATATGGAAATCCACTGTGCGCGCGGCAGCGATGAGCCTTACTAACAAGGAAGTAGTCAACTATTCGACGGGAGAAGGCATCCGGTCCGACCGTCAGCTCTGGTCTGTAGCGGGTACCATTTCGGGCTATTATCGCGTTTTGTTTGGCATGGTGTACGACGAGGACGGAATAAGCTTCGACCCATATATTCCGGAATGGTTGGAAGGCACATCGACCCTTCGTAACTACACATATCGCAACAGCGTATTGACGCTTACAGTAACAGGGAAGGGGGATACCCTGACGTCATTAAAGGTTGACGGGATTGACGCGCCTGTTGACTATAAACTCCCCGCAAACTCTAGTGGTGCCCACACGATCGAAATGACCGTCACAGACAGTGGCCGCCGCGATCCAGTTAATATCAAACAGATCAGCTGGGTTATCTGCCCGCAGCTCCCCGTCCTCAACTATAGCGGCGGCGTTTTAAGCTGGACGCCAAACAGCCAATATAGCTACAAACTGTGGAACGGCAGAGAGTTTATTGACGTAACAGGGAAAAACACCTATCCCGTAGATACGGAAAAATATGGCGTATACTCTATCGTGGCGGTAGCGGAAAATGGCGTAACATCTGAAATGTCAAAGCCTGTAATTGTTGCAAACGCTGACGATGCTATTAGGATAGAAGCCGAAACCGGTACTTATACGAATGGAACGTTCAGCAGCTCGACATCAAGTAACCGCTCCGGTTTTTCTGGAACGGGATATGTTATCGACAGCCGCGCCACCTCGGCAAACATGACTTTCGATGTGACAATACCAGAAGGAAAAGGCGGGGTATACCTTCTAAGCACACGGTATAACAACCCCGGTTCCGGCGATGCGTTGAGCAACAACACCTGCGGCGTGCGATCAGTATATATCGACGGCGTGGATTCCGGAACATTTGTTTTGCCTGTTCAACAAACCAGCACGGTCGGAGGTTGGGGAAGAAGCAGTTACCTGAAAACTTATCTAGCGCCGGGAGTACACAGCATAAAGGTATTCATGGACACCGGCAACTGGTATGACCGGAATATGAATATTACATCCAACAACGTCGCGTACGATTATTTCACGCTTCAACTTGTAGAGCCGATTACCGGGTTTCAGGCAGAAGTTAACCTCAGGGGCAGCAGTGGAAAAGCAACCGCCCGTTTCACGATAAGTAATGGAGACTTTGATGCGGCGCCAGTTCCCTGTTTGCTGATTTTAGCTGTTTATAACAAGGATAACCGGATGATCAGCGCTACGTCCAAAGAGGTCGTTTCTGATAAGTATTCGATTATTGAGGAATTAAGTGCTGACCTGCCCGAGGGCTGTACCGCCAAAGGGTTTATATGGGACTCGCTGACGTTCGTGCCTCTGTGCGATTCCGCCGGGATTTAAGTCAGGAGCAAAGCCTTTAGCCAGAACCAAAGGCGCAAAAACAACACCAAGATTGAGTTTTGGAATTACGTCAGTTTGACGTAATTCCAAAACTTACGAGCTATACGTCCCCTTGTATTCTGTACATTCTATTCCCACTGGCGGAGCGGCAATTGCACCATTCAGACCAGGTGTGGTCAACTAAACAAAAATCGAGCATGCTCCCATAATGGAATTTATTTTTGCGGCAATGCAGAGAGTTCCAGTGATTCTGCGATTTTGTTTTTTACACGAACAACCGTTTTCTTAGCAACTGAATCATACCCGCATTGCCGACAAATATACAACTTAAAGTAAGGGTCATAATCCATAATTCTTTTGCACTTGCTACATATTTTAGACATCAGTCAATAACCTCCATAAACTTAAAATAACCATTATATGTTACGCCTTCAAAAGGTATTTGATTAACACGCCCTGATGTAAGAATCTCTTTTGAAAACGAGTTCTATATAGGAGCTGTCCAATCCTCTAGCGATAGATTTTCCACATATTGAAACGCGCGGATGTTGTTCGTTACCAGCTTGAGTTCAAGAGCTATCGCGTGAGCGGCAATCAAAGTGTCTCGGTCGCCTATAGGTGTTCCGGCGCGTTTTAGTTTGACGCGCGTATGTCCATATTCGGCGGCGGCGCGCGTTTCAAACGGCATAATATCAACCGTCGCAAGAAAAGCGCGGAGAGTTTCCGCGTTCTTTTCAGGCTTGGCGCTGTTTTCAACGCCAAACCACAATTCAGCTTCTGTTATGGCGGAAATGGAAAGCCTGGAAGGATATTCTGCGACAAAACGGGCGCGGACAACAGCGTTATTTTTCATCGCAAATATACAAGTGTTAGTATCGAGCATGAACCTCATAATATCTGTTCCCTGTAATTAGCATGATTTGCGGCGTACTCAGCGTCCTCTTGTCTTGCTTCGAGAATCGACGCATACACATCGTTCGTCAGCGGATCGCATCGCAAAAAATTATCAAGAACCTTGTCGGACTGGTAAAGCATAACGATATCGCCAACTTTTTTGACTGTGACCTCCTCCCCGGGGAAGCGGCACGACTTCGGCAGACGGACAGCCTGACTGCCGCCGCTTGTAAACAGTTTAGCTGTTTCCATAACAATCACCTCATACAATGAAGTATATACAAGAGTATCTACAAAGTCAAGCGCTTCAAGAGTATCTACTATGTCAAGAGCTTAAAAACACAAGGGGGGACGGTTTTCCATGTTCGCGAGCGAACATAGGAGAACCGCCCCCCTTGTGCACCGCTGCTGTTAATAGACTTCAAACTGCCACATGGAGAAACCGTAGTTTGTCGCTCTCGTTAGCCCCCAGAACCTGACATACCTTGCGTCAACTGGGGTGAACGTCCGCGTGTCATTGCCGCCGGAGTTGTTGGTTACGCTCAATGCGGTTGAGAACTGATCTGCCTCCGTCGCGACGTCGATCCTATAAGATCGGGCGTATGCCGCTTCCCAGAGGATATTGATCTCCGAAATCGTATATATTGCGCCCAGATCGACGATCAGCCACTCATTGTCCGCGTAATTTGACGACCATCTTGTCGCGCCTGAACCGGATGTTGAGCGATTTCCATCGACTACATACCTTGCGTAACGCATCGTACCGCTGTCGTTTTCCTCAGAACTAGCCCATACCGTCTTATTGAGGGCCAGATTTGTTCTGGCGCGGACAGTTAATGTCACTGTTTTCTGGTTCGTAAACTTGCCGTTTGAGACGCTGAATGTTATGTCATATGATCCCACTGTGGTCGGAGTCCATGAGAACGCTCCGGTTGAAGCGTTGAGACTTGCCCCCTGCGGAAGGTTAGTCGCCGTATAAGCCACGCCAGAACCCTCGGAACCGATGTAGCCCACCGTAAAGGCGATTGCCGTTCCAGACGTTACGTTCTTTTCCTGCAGCCCGCTTATGAATATCGCCTCAGGATCAGGATCCTCGCCATATACTTCGAACTCCCAGAATGAATAACCGTACGTCGTCCCGCGACTCACGCCAACGAACCTGACATATCTTACCACCGTTAAATCAAATGACAGGATATCGACGCCGCCTGTACCGTTCGTAACTGTCGCTATCGTCGTAAAGCTGTTCGGCGCCGCCGACGTCGAAGCCTCGATCCTGTACTGGCGCCCATACGCATACTCCCAGTAAATATCGACCTCATTGATAAACTCATCCTTGCCAAGGTCAACCATCCACCATTCATCGTCTACGTAAGGCGAAGGACCCGACGCCCACCGTGTCGTATCCAGATCACCGTCGACAGCCTTTTCATGACTGCGATCCACGCTGTCGGAGCGGCTTGCCGATGTGGCTTTCATATATGCCAGATTAATTCGTTTGACTGTTATCGTGAAAGTTTTCTCGTCAAATGTAATGCCGTTTGATACTTTAAAAGTTATAGTGTGAACGCCGATATCCGACCGTTCGGGATACCACGAAAATGCGCCCGATTCAGCGTCAAAGACCGCGCCGGCAGGCAGACCGGTCGCCGAGTATTCAACGCCCGTCCCATAGTATCCATAAATCTCGGCTACGACGTCGATCGGTTGTTCGGCAAACGTTATGATATTGTATGGCTGCACCAGTTTGATATCATCTGTTGAAAGCGGCGCCCCATAAACCTCAATTTCGTTTAGCCTGTAAACAGTTGTTCCTGAAGCGACAATATTCAGCCGGATGTATCTCGCTTTCAAGGCTACTTCGAAAGCAAACGTTCTCGCCCCAGCCGCGCCGTCCGTAACTGATGTTCCCGGCGCGGTAGAGTAACTGCCCGGCTCGACTGCATATTGTATGTTGTAATTCTGAGCGAAACTGCTTGAAGGCCAGTTGAGTATAATTTTGTCGACATCAGCGGCAAAACCAAGATCAACCTCAAGCCACTTATTTCCGGATTCGCCCCTGGTTTCCCAATAAGTTGACAGGNCGCCGTCGTTAGCNTTTGTAANAGGAGCATCGCCGGAGGCGCTATTCGACGTTATGGGCCTCCTCAAGGCAAGGTTCGGGTTGCCCGGCGACCAGCCACCTATAATGCTCGCGGGTAATAGTGGAATGTAATCCTCATCCCAGAGAAATCCCTTTGCGGTATAGCCTTCCAGGTTTCCAAGCTGAGGAATATTCACAGGGCCAGAACTGATTGTCAGAGTTTGCCCCATCTGCAACGTATACTCCTCCTGACCTGATACTGTTGCGACCATTGCGCCCTTAGCGTTGTAGACTGCAACAATCGGGCGCAGTACAAGTTCCTGATTGGCGAATGACTTAACAGTGACTTCAAACGCGATGTTTCCGGGTGAAAACGAAGTAAGAACTGTGTCGTTCCTGACAAACTTTGTCCCGCTGACAAAATATGTCTCGTCAAACCCGAAACCGAGTTCCATCGGCTCGATGTTCCACCCCTCGACAAAGAACTGAGGGTCTTCGCCAAGCAAGTACTTATCATCGAATTCAATAGTGATTTCCTTCATTTCACCGGGCATAAGCGAGAAATAGTTATCCGAATAGTAGGCGGGTAGGATTTGCTGCCCGGTTTTATCGGTCAGTGACTTGACCCTTATCATTAGCGCGGGCGTGTCCATGAAGTTCGCTATTTGCGCCTTGACAAAGTTTGTGGCGCCGACTTTCTCTATGCTGTAGCTGGTTGATAAAGTGACGGACGGAAGGTCGCGGAGAGCGGCGAAATTCCTTGTGCTGGCAGTGGTTACCCAAGCGAAGTTTTCGCTAATCACATTGCCCCCGCTGTCTTTGATCCTTGTTTTAATGAAGTTTATGGCGGTCGGCGAATCCCCGGCAGCTATGACAGGCGATTTACCGATAGGATTGGTAATAACCTGGTCGGGCGCCAGATTGAACTCGTACGGCGCAATTTCGTCGAGTTTTTGCCCATTCATATCGAAACAGTCAACCTCAAGCGTCAGGTTATTGTATTGCTTGCCAGAGTTGTTGACGATCGTTATGCGCCTGTTGTATTGGTCGTATAGCGCATTGACAATTTGCCCAGCGGTTTTCAATCCGAAATACCCGGCGTTTGTGTCGAAGTAGAAATCGTATGTTTGCCATACCATCGACGGCCAAACAGACTGGCTCATCCACATCAGCATCGCGTTGCCGTTAGCTATTGTTGGGCCTTCGATCAACGCTTTATGGTTCTCATAGTTGACCATCTGCGCGACTTTGACGAAGTCGTAGACATTTGTGTATGTGCCGTAAAGGTTCATTTGATTCATGAACGCCGTGCCATTTTGAGCGGAACCGCTGGTGAAGTCATGTAGCCCCCACATTGTGCTGGGTACAGGCCACAGATTTGCTTCAGGCATCATTTTCTTTATGCTCTCGACTGCCGGAATATTCGGCATACCGCGCTCGGAATGGAAATTGGCGTTAGCATTTTGGAAATAATATGACGGCCCCTGGGCTGTATACGGGCCGTGGCCGCTCAGGGTAACGCCTTCGCTGGCTGCGGCTGAGTCGGCGACATACATGCGCGTACCGTCCAGATCCCTTACGGCTTCGCGGAGAGCAGTGTTGAGATTTGTCGGCGGAGTAAGCGAAGTTCCGGAACCTGTGTTGCTCGTTCCACCAGGAGGTTGCCCCTCGTTTCTTCCACAATAGAACGCTAATGAAGGATGCTTTCGAGCCCACATGATCTTATCGTTCGCGTTTGCCATAAACATTGCGTTGTCACGCGGGTTCGGTCCGTCAGACGGATTGGCGAGCCAGAAATCGTCGAATATCAGGATGCCATACTTATCGCACGCGTTGTAGAACTCTTCATTGCCGGTCTGCCCAACCCAATTGCGGATCATTGTGAACCCGGCCTCTTTATGCAAGCGAACGCGGATGTCGTATCCCTCGGCGTCCAGCCGCAGCATTGACTCGTCCATGCCCCAGTTACCGCCAGTGCAGTAGATCCTGGCGCCGTTTACATAAAGTTTGAATACGCCGGATGTAGTCCAACGCAGTTCGCGTATGCCGAATTTAAACGTCGTCGCGTCGGAAACCACGCCGCCTACCTCGACTGTTGTTTCGCACGTATGCAGGAACTGGTCGCCGTAACGGTTCGGCCACCAGAGCGTCGGGTTGTTGATTTCAAAAGGTATAGTGACGTTTGAGGAACCGTTTGCGGGCACTGTAACATTTTGCGAGAATTCCAAGTCGAATGGCAGGATTTTGATTTTTACCGTAGCGTTGATCGCGGCGCCGGTCGGGTTGTTGACGCCGGTGTTAAATGATAGTGTGGCTTTGGACGTATCAATGGCCGCGTCTGCTGCAGTACTGCCCCCGACGCCACTAAGATTTGTTTTAATCCACGGATCCGCGAGCTGGACCCCGCCAGAATAACTGATGAACGTATCTCCGTATATTCCGATATTCCTGCCGCGAATTGTCGGAACCCAGTCCCATCCAATGCTGGGATGGATCGTCGGGTTATCAGTGCCAAGAACGCCGCCGTTTGAGCCGGCGCTTGACTGGGAGTGTGGATCGACCGCGCCGGGGTTGTCGTTTTTATATATGTAAACAGCCAGGAAGTTGTCTTGCCCAAACTTAACTAGGTCGGTTATATCAAATTTCCCTCTGATAAACGCGCCCTCGATCCTGCCAATGTTCTCACCGTTAAAGAAGACGTCGGCTTTCCAGTTGATGTTATTGAAATTAAGCCATACCTTCTGTCCGGATTTTGCCGTTGGAATAACGAAAGAATCCCTGTACCAGAAATCGGCGGTGAAAAACGAGTCGGAAATCTGGAACTGCCAGTCCGCATAGTTTGGGTCGGGGATCGAGCCGTTGTTCAGGTAGCTTGTCAGGGCAGTGCCGGGAACGGTAGCTACAACCCAGTTCGAATCGTCGAAGGCCGCCGAGAGCTGTTCGCCCGTCGCGTACACCTCAGACGCGCGCTGCAGCTTCCAGTTACCGCCCGTTAGACGTTGCCTACCATCCGGTTCCTCGGGAGGAAGCGCTTTGGGCGTTACATAAACGTCGTTTGAGCCGAACACTTCGAATTCATACAGCTTATAGGCCGTGCCCTGTGACGCGGTGCAGTATAGCCGTATGTACCTGGCTGTCGTCTCAGCGAAGGTTACAGCCTGAGGCGAACCTCCCGCCCCGGTCGTCGTCGTGTATACTATTTTTGACCAGTCCGTGGCGTCGTCCGACACCTGGATCTGAAATGACGTCGCGTAATTCGTAGTATCCCAGTAGAGGAAAACCTGGTCGAAAGTACTCTCGCCGCCCAGGTCGACATATACATACTGGTTACCCGCGCCGGAGCTCTGCCACGAGCTGTCAAAGCTCTGTTTCGGAGTTTCGATTACGCTTACGGAATTTACATAGAGGGTCAGTTCGGCGAATTGAATCATACCGATTTCGTTATTTACATTATTTGTCTGAGTATTCCCGTTGTTTTGCGTCACTTCAAAACGGTAGGCCTTATACGCGGTGGCGTTGGTGAACGTGTACATCGACGTGGTTTGCCCCCTCGACGATGTCAGCCCGTTTGAAGTCGTACCCTGGCCTGTCCGCTGATCGACTTGGGTAAGCGTGCCATCGTCGTTTACGCCATACAAAATCCAACTGCGCGGGTCGCGGCTCGGTTGGTCATTACCCGTTGTTATCGTGTATCCGTTGACAGCTTGTTTCGCGCCGGCAGCGAACTCATACTGAACCCATGTCAGCGGGTGAAACGCCAGGTACTTGGTTCCCGCCTGACCGTCGAACGCGTATTGAACTTCCTCAGCGACGGGACTGTCGCTCCACTGTTGCGAGACGACAGGATCTATTGAACCCGCCGATGTCTTAAAAATACCGTCTGTAACGAGATGCCCGGTGTTAAAGTAATTAGCCGAACTCGAATGCCAAACCGCCCTGTTTTTCGCGATGTTTCGAATCTGCGCGTCAGCCTGGACGATTTCCTGCGGCGCGCCGCCGCCCCCAGCGGGCGCTTCGTCGAACGCAACGGTCGCGCCACCGCCGCCATCAAACACGCCGGTGCCCTCATTTGTTGCGGCGGCAAGCGTCAGCGCCTGCGCGCCAAGCTGCGTGGCAAGCAAAATCGCCGCCACAAGTAGTGTGATAAGCCTATGCTTTTTCATTTCCGGAAGACCTCCTTCATTTGCTCATTACCCATAAAACGGGTGTAAGTCATAACAACCTAAAGATTGATTGCTATCCTGTAAATAATATCATACGAATGAAAATTGCGAAAGAGCAAAAAAAGGTAATATTGCGCACGTAGTTTGGAAGAAGGAATACCGCAAACATTAGGTATAAGGCAACCTATCCCAGCTCCATCCTTGCGTCCCAGCCGATTATTCTCCGCGATACGTTATATATTTCGACAAGGCGCGCTTTGTTGAGTGAAAATTTTAATCCGATTCATTCAAGATTGTACGGATATCTCTGCCACCGTACAAAATGCGGATAACATGAACGGATTTTTTCGCGACAAGAAAAAACCCGCTGTAGTTTCCGATATTTATCCTGCGAAGCCCTCTGCTTTTCCAAGGTTCTTCTTGATAAATCGGATACCTTTCCGGTGCATTGNTGAGCGATTTTAAGCCNGACACAATCCGATTTTTCACAGTNTTTGCAATTATTGGCTCCANCAGAGTGTACGCGATATACTCATATATTCCGCGTAGATCCCACTTTGCCTCATCAGTGAGTTGAACTTTGTAAATCATGCATTGTAGTCCTCTTGCATTTCGGCTACAACATCATCGAGATCGTGCAGACGTCCTGCGCAAATATCATCATAGCCTTTTTGCAACTCAACGTTCAACGCTGCCGCACTCATTGCGCCAATTGCCGGAGGCATTCGGGCTGGTAGTTTTACGTCGAACGGAATACCTCTTTGCATAATGATTTGCCGCAGAAACAATCCGATTGCATTGGACATGGGGATTCCTAGCTCATTCAGGATTCGCTCTGCCTGATCTTTTATCTCAGGCTCAACACGAGCAAACACGTTGGATGTTCTTTGCATGTCAATCAACTCCTGACCGTTTCACTTTGACTAATTCATATTATAAGCGGTTGTACTGCTATATGCAAGCAAATGATCACCTGTAACGATAGCATACAGAAAACCAAGAAATACCGCAAACATTAGCTATATGGCAGCCTATCCCAACGCTCACCTTGCGTCACAGCCGATGATTCTCTGAGATACGTTGTATTTTTCGACAAGACGCGCCCCGTAGAGTGGAAATTTTCAAATATGCCATTTTGGCACAATTGCTATTTAAAGCGCTAAAGCGCGCCTTAGCAACTAGTACTATTATAAATATCCAAAAACAAGCAGCGGGTTAAAACCCGCTGCTTGCATAGCCCACTTCAAACCTTACTTCTTAGCCAAGTACTTACGCATGTCGATTGCGCAAGCAATCAGTATTAGGGCGCCCTTGATGATGTATTGCATATCAGAAGAGATGCTAAGCCACTGTAGCGCGACGGCAATAATCTGCAAGAGTATGACGCCCGTCACAATTCCGCTTATCTTTCCCGTACCNCCGGTAAAAGACACGCCCCCTATAACNCAAGCGGCAATAGCGTCAAGCTCTGCGTTTGCTCCGGTTGTAGGCCCGTTGGATCCAATACGCGCCGATTCAATGAAACCCGAAAACCCATAGAGGATGCCGGCTATAGTGAAAACCAAAATCGTCGTTCTCATGACAGAAACACCGGATACATTAGCAGCTTCGGGATTTGCGCCGACAGCGTACATATTTTTGCCCAGCGTCGTCTTATTCCATATAAACCACATGATCACCGTCGCGGCAATAGCGTAGAATATATAGTATGGAATTGCGGTACCCCCGATCATGACATTACCCTTCACGAACGTCTTATAATCCTCAGTCAATCCTGAAATCGGCCCGCCGCCGTTGTTCCCCAGTTGCACATACCACAGTACCATACCATATATGATGAGCTGTGTTCCCAAAGTAACGATGAAAGGATGCAGCTTGAAATTCGACGTCATAAAACCGTTGAAAACTCCGAAAATACCTCCGACTATCATCACAAGAAGCGCGACCACAACTATTGGGGGCGCAGTNAATTCNGGAAACATTTTTGCGCCGTACTGAGCTATGGGGTTTTGCAGAAGAGACGCGCTAATACAAGCGGTCAAACCAAGTAGTCTGCCTGCCGANAGGTCTGTACCAGTTAAAACGATAATTCCGCCGACTCCGAGAGCCAGGAACAAAGCTGCGCCTGTACGTCTCACAACGTCGATTATTGAGGGAAATGAAAGAAATGC
>WRNV01000083.1 GCA_009776445.1 Oscillospiraceae bacterium
AATTAAAATAAAAACTGAGGAAGAGGGACGGCTCTCCTCGTTCGCGAGCGAACGAGGAGAGCCGTCCCCTTGTGTTTTTTATTACAGCAACTCTTTTATCAGCGCGCCGCGATCTTTTTCTGACAGATATGCAAGAGGTATGTCAAATACGGTTTTTGCTCCGAAATTCCCTTCGCTTGCCATGCGAAAAGCCGCGCGCGCATACGCCGCCATCACGCTTCCCGTAAACTCCGGGTTTGAGCCGAGCCTCAAGGAAAACTCGATTGCCTGACTGTTTTCCCCAGTTGCCCCGCTGCGCAAAACCATTCCGCCATGAGGCATTTTTGAGTGTTTTGCCACAAACTCATCATGATCAATGAACGTTACCGATGTATCGTAATCGGCGAAATAGTCGGGCATACTTTTGATTTTAGATTCGATCTCTTCTGTGTCCGCGCCGGGGTTTGTTACGACGTAGCACTCCCTCAAGTGCCGTTGCCTGGCTCCAAGCTCTGGCCTTTCGCTGGAACGTGCCGCTTCTATTGCGCTTTCGATCGGGACGGTATACTGTACTGCGTCTCTAACGCCTTCGATTTGCCGGATGGCGTCGGAATGGCCTTGCGACACGCCACGCCCCCAGAATGTGTAGCTGGCGCCGTCAGGCAAAACTGCTTCGGAAAAGGCGCGTATCATCGAAAAAAGGCCGGGATCCCATCCGGAAGAGACTATCGCGGTCGTGTTTTTAGCCACCGCGTCGACCGCCGCAAGGTAGCCTGGGATTTTGGCGTGAGTATCGAAGCAATCGACCGTGTTGAAAAGCGCGGCGAATTGCGGGCCTTGGGTCATAAGATCAGCGGCTGAGCTACCGCAAAGCGCTAGGGCGTCTATTTTTCCGACCATTTTTTCAGCTTCTCTGATCGACAGTATTTGCGCCTCGCTATGCTTCGGTTTGAGCAATGCCGGATCGCGGCGCGTGAAAATAGCGCTAAGCTCCATATCCCGAGCAGCAACGACAGCTTTTTCCACACCTTTGCCGATATTCCCGTATCCGACTATGCCCACGCGAATCAAACCCTGGCTCATGCTAATTCCACCTTATAGTTCGTTTTCAAGAATTTGTTCCAACGTCTGACGCCTACGGATCAGTTTCAGATCACCGCTCGCCATATACAAGACTTCAGGCACTTGAGCATGCGAGTTATAATTGAACGGCGCCATCGAAGAGCAGTACGCCCCAACGCCCCCTATGACCGCGACGTCCCCGATTTCGGGTTCCGCCATGGCCCGCGTCATGGAATGACCGTCCGGGCAAAGGGTTTGGCAATCGCCGCTCTCACAGCATTTCCCGGCGACGACGGCCTCATAGCTGCCGCCGATTGAGCTAAATTCAGACGACATGACGTGCGCGTCGCCACTAGATATAATATATACCGGATGCCGTGAACCGTATAGAAGAGGCCTCGAGTTTATTTCCATGCCGCCGTCGATTATGATGAAATTAGAACGGGAGGTGCTTTTCTTGTCGATCACCCGCGTAACAGCATATCCGGAATTGGCTACTATGTATGTGCCAGGCTCGATCTCCATTTTCAGTTTTCGCCCTGTTTTTTCAAAGAAGCCCTCGATCTTCTCCTTTGCGTAGTTGCCGAGCAACGCTATGTCGGCGGACTCCTCGTCAGGCATTCGCGCTTCCTTGAGCCCACCGCCGAAACACACCGTTTCCGCGTCCGGAAAATATTCTTCTATAATGCTGAGTTCAAGGTCGATATTCTGGCGCCACATGTCAGAGTCGGCGCCCGAACCGATATGCGTGTGGATATGTCGAAATCTCAGGTTTCGTTTGTTCATGAGCTCCAACGCCGATCCAACATCCGAGAGATGCACGCCAAAACAAGCGTAGTCGTCGCCGGTGTTGCGGGTCGAACTCTCGCCGGAGCCTATGCCAGGATGTACCCTGATGCCCGGGTCTATTCCATGAGCGGCGGCAAAATCGGCAATAAGGCTCAGTTGGCGGAGTGAACAGGCATTGTATTTTAACCCTTGCAGCAGCAATTCTTCAAGTTTTGCTATCTGTTCNCCTTGTAGAATTTCTTGTGTAGTAAGCATAATCTTGTGATAGGGTACGCCGGCCATATGAGCGCGCAAAACCTCGTTGAGGGAACTGGCGTCCAGGTGTAGCCCAGCGCCGGTTATAAGCTTGAGCAACGTCCTGTTTGAATTCGCCTTCATCGCGTATCTCACGGTCATTCCAAACGCGCTTGGCATCTCAAGGCAATCTCGGCATCTCCTCAAGATAAGTTCCTCGTCGTAGATATAGACGGGCGTACCAAACAGATCAGCCGCCCTCACCGCCGTTGCCGCGTCGAATGAACTGAAATCATTAAGCTTTGTGTTTTCGCGTGTATCCAACAACTTTCCTGTCTCCTAATCCGTTACAGTTCAGAGGGTATCCAAAAACTCGCAATGGTTACAGGCTCTGCACACAAGTTTTGGCCATTTTACTAGTTTTCACCATTGTACTAGTGCGTTGGCTGTAACCAACCAGTGTTTTTGGATGCCAACTGAACTGTAACCCTAATTCTATAAGTCTATTCGCTCGCGTAGTTCTTAAAATAGTTTTGAACCAGCACTATTGGTGTGCCGCGGTCTCCGCTCCCTGATACGAGGTCACATAAACTCCCGACGAGATCATATATCCTACGCGGTGTCGTGCCCTCGGAAGCCATGTTTCCAACAAGACTACCCGGCTTGTTTTTTATACTCTCGCGAATGCTTTCTGTGAGAGCTTCACCGGAAAGCTCCGCAAATTCGTTGTCAGCGATGAATTTGATTTTGATTTCGTTTGGCGTGCCGCGCAGCCCGTCGGTAAATGCCGGCGACACGACTGGGTCGGCGAGCTCCCATATCCCGCCTACAGGATCCTTAAAACACCCGTCGCCGTATACCATGACCTCTAGCTTTGCGCCGGTTCGGTTGTAAAGCTCCGCTTGGAGGTTTGCGACGAATTCCTTCGTGTCCCTAGGAAATAGTTTGACAGTATCGTCGGTAGCCTTGTTAGAACCGAGCAGCCCATACTCGCTGTATCCGCTGCCGTCGACAGGTTCGCTCAGGATGTCGTCAAGACAAAGGCATCGTTCCGCGCCGGCTTTAACAATAAGCGACTGGGTTCGGCGCCGCGAATGAATGTCGCAGCACAGTACGTTTTTCGTATAATTCAATATATATCTTGGGTCATTCGAAAATACAATTTCGCAATTACCTCCGATTTGTTTGTAGTATTCGATATAATCGACCCCTGTGAAACTATGCACAGTTTCCATTCCAAAGATCGAACGGAACTGTGATTCCGTAAAGCTGTCGGAATAGGGGTTTGCGCCTTTTTCATCGCACAGCGATAGGTCGACGAGCTTGTTACCGACTTCGTCGCAAGGGTAAGACAACTGTATATACAGCTTGCCGCACCCTCCGACGATTCCGCGTAGGACGTTTGAGAAACGGTTCCTAGACAGAATCGGGAAAACGATACCGAGCTCGCCGCCGCCGAATTTGGCGCGTATATCTTTTGAAATCTGGCTAAGGCTTGCATAGTTGCCCTGGACACGACCAACGACGGCCTCAGTAACCCCGACAATGTCGCCGCCACTGAGCGAAAAGCCTTCGTTTTCCGCCGTTTCCATAAGGCTGTCACATATTTGCCCTATAATATCGTCGCCCTGCCTGAATATTGGCGTCGCGATACCTCTTGCAATAACTCCTGTGTTTCGCAATGCGCTATCCTCCAAGGATTTAGTTAATAGTATTTTAGTACGATGTGCGTCGATGTCAACCCAAGCTACAACAACCTTGCAGCGTCTTTGTCCATTACGACCGTTACGTCCGGGTGCAACAGAAGCAGGCACGCAGGGACGTCGGTGTGGACGAAGCCCTCGAAAAGTCTTTTCGCAATTGTCGCCTTGTTCGCACCGGTTATCATCAGCAGGATCTTCTTTGCTTTGAAAATTGCGCCAAAGCCCATCGTTAAGGCTTTTGACGGCTGGATATCGCCCTGGGCGAAAAAGCGGGAATTGGCCTCAAGGGTGCTTTCAGTCAAGTTTACCAGATTTGTGGACATTGAATATGATAGCGCAGGCTCGTTAAATCCTATATGCCCATTGAGGCCAATGCCAAGAAGTTGAAGGTCGATGCCGCCGGCAGCCTCGATCTCCGCGTCATATCGGGCACACTCGGCGGCTGGGTCATCCGCGTCGCCGCCAGGCAGCCGCGAGGATGAGAAGTTTACCTTGCTGAAAAGATTTTCGCGCATGAAATAGGCATAGCTCTGCGGATGGTCTTTGCTTATGGGATAGTATTCGTCGAGGTTAAATGATCGGGCTTTGGAAAAATCGATCTCGCCCGCCTGGTACCTCTTCACAAGCTCAGCGTAGAGTCCGAGCGGCGTGCTGCCAGTCGCCAGGCCAAAAACGCTGTCGGGCTTCTCCCTTAGTAGCTCTGCGAAAATATCCGCTGCGGCGATACTGGCGGCGCCATAGTTTTCAAGCACTAGTTTTTTCATTATTGATCAAACCTCCAAAAATCATTTCCAAGCAACGCTAGCTGTTGCAGGGCACATCTAATGACAGCAAATGATGTTCGTATGACTACGAGTCGAGATCGCGGATTGCAGCCTGCGCAGCTGAGAGGCGGGCTATCGGTACGCGGTAAGGTGAACATGAAACGTACGCCAACCCCGTTTTGTGACAGAACTCGACAGACGACGGATCGCCGCCATGCTCGCCGCAAATGCCGAGCTTTATGTCGGGGCGACTCTTTAGCGCAAGCCCGACAGCCATCTCAACCAGTTTGCCGACGCCTGCTACGTCGAGTCTAGCGAACGGGTCGGACTCAAGTATCTTCTTGGCATAATACTCGCTTAAGAATTTCCCTGCGTCGTCTCGCGAGAAACCGTACGTCATTTGAGTCAAATCGTTTGTGCCAAACGAGAAAAACTCGGATTCCGTCGCTATTTCGCCGGCAGTCAGACACGCGCGTGGGATTTCGATCATCGTGCCAACAAGGTACTTAAGGTCGCTCCCGGCTTGCGCGATGATTTCATTGGCTGTTTTGACGACAATGTTCTTGACGAAAATAAATTCTTTAACTTCTCCGACAAGCGGGATCATTATCTCTGGAACAAGATCCCATTCAGGATGGGCTTTTTTGACGTTTATCGCGGCTTTAATGACCGCCCTTGTTTGCATAGCTGCTATTTCGGGATATGTTATGGCGAGGCGGCAACCGCGGTGTCCCATCATCGGGTTGAATTCATGCAGCGAGGCTATGATGGACTTTATTTCAGCTACGGTTTTGCCCTGTGCGTTCGCCAAAGCTTCGATGTCGTGTTCTTCGGTGGGGAGGAACTCATGCAGCGGCGGGTCTAGGAACCGGATCGTTACAGGCATCCCTTCCATTGCTATGTAAATGCCCTCGAAATCCGACTGTTGCATTGGCTCAAGTTTTGCAAGTGCAGCCTCACGCTGCTCCACTGTTTCCGCACATATCATCTCGCGGATAGCCGGGATGCGCTCAGCATCGAAGAACATGTGTTCCGTGCGCGTCAGACCTATTCCTTCCGCACCAAAAACCCGAGCCGCAGTGGCATCTTTTGGCGTATCGGCGTTAGTCCTGACCCTAAGTTTCCTGTACTTGTCGGACCATCCCATTATGCGGCTGAACTCGCCTCCGATCGTAGCATCCATCGTGTCGATTTCTTCGCCGTATATATTGCCTGTTGTGCCATCGAGGCTGATCCAATCGCCTTCTTTATACAACTTTCCCCCAAGCTCGAACTGCTTGTTTTCTTCATCCATCTTTATTGAGCCGCATCCAGCTACGCAGCACGCGCCCATGCCGCGCGCCACGACGGCCGCGTGCGAGGTCATACCGCCACGCACAGTTAATATGCCCTGCGCCGCTGCCATGCCCTCAATATCCTCAGGCGAAGTCTCCAACCTGACAAGGATGACCTTTTCTCCACTCTCCGACCATTTCTTCGCCTCCTCCGCTGTGAACACGGCGCGCCCTGTCGCCGCTCCGGGGGAAGCGGCCAAACCCGCGCCGATAGGTGAGGCGGCTTTCAACGCAGCCGGGTCGAACTGTGGGTGCAACAGGGCGTCGAGGGCTTTCGCGTCGATCATCAAAACAGCTTCCTTGTCAGTTATAGCACCCTCGTCAACAAGGTCGCATGCAATCTTCAGCGCCGCCGCCGCTGTACGTTTACCGTTGCGCGTCTGAAGCATGAAAAGCTTCTTGTCTTCTATTGTGAATTCCATATCTTGCATGTCGTGGTAATGGTCTTCAAGCGTGTCGCAGATTTTGACAAACTCTTCGTACGCGCTCGGCATAACATCGCGAAGTTGGCCGATGGTCTGCGGTGTGCGTATACCCGCCACGACGTCTTCGCCTTGCGCGTTCATTAGGAATTCGCCGAAAAGTTTCTTTTCGCCGGTTGCGGGGTTGCGCGTGAAAGCGACGCCTGTACCAGACGTATCGCCAAGATTGCCGAACACCATTTCCTGAACGTTGACTGCCGTCCCCCAATCGCCGGGTATGTCGTTCATGCGGCGGTAAGAAATAGCTCGTGGGTTGTTCCACGAACGGAACACAGCCTGAACCGCGCCCATGAGTTGCTCTTTTGGAGCATCCGGGAAATCGGCGCCGATTTTCGCTTTATATTCATCTTTGAAGCTATGGGCCAGTTCCTTTAGGTCAGCCGCCGTCAGCGCGGTATCTTCGGATACGCCCCTATCTTCTTTCATCTTATCGATCAGTTCTTCAAAATACTTCTTTCCGACCTCCATGACNACGTCGGAATACATCTGGATGAACCTGCGGTAGCAGTCGTATGCCCAGCGCGGGTTGCCGCTCTTTTCGGCTATGACCTCGACTACTCGCTCGTTGAGGCCTAGGTTGAGGATTGTATCCATCATGCCCGGCATAGACGCGCGCGAACCCGAGCGTACAGATACAAGGAGCGGGTTTTCATGGTCGCCGAATTTTTTGCCAGTCATCGTCTCAAGCTTATCAATATACTGCATGATCTCGCTTTGAATCGCTTCACTTATGACCTCGCCATCGTCGTAATACTTCGTACATGCTTCAGTTGTGACAGTAAATCCTTGCGGGACCGGCAAACCAAGATTTGTCATTTCGGCTAGGTTTGCCCCCTTTCCGCCGAGCAGGGCTTTCATAGTCCCGTTCCCTTCGGAAAACAGATAAACATACTTGCTGCGCATATAATACCCTCCTGATAATAAAATAATGTTAAACTCAGCTCTGTAAGCGCGATTTTCACATTATAACACGGATTATGGTAATGTGAATATATTTTTTACATAATAATCAAATCTTCTGATTACTTACACGCAATTTTACGCTCAATTTTAGGTTGCGGATACTATCTGCCATATGATATACTCAATACGTGCTTTAGTTTGTGCAAAAATTTGAAAAAATAAGCAATAATAGCAATTGGGAATAACTCGATATACATGAACTAAATAATGACAATAAATCTGGAGTAAAGAGAGGTAAATTAAAATGGCAAGATTTTGTCAAAGCTGCGGAGAGCAGGTCGGAGGCGCCACGAAATTCTGTGTCAAATGCGGAGCGAAGCTCGGGCAACAGCTCGACGTGCAGCCGCAAGTGCCGCAACAACCGCCACGGTATGAGCCACCGCAATCTCTGCAGTACGAGTCGCCGCAATCTCCGCAGTACGAGCCGCAACAATCGGCTCAAAACCAGCAACCGACGCCTCCCCAGTACGCCCCGTCACACCCCTATCAGCAGTATCCGCAGGACAAACCACCAGCTCTGCAAAAAAAGAAGAGACGTATCCCTATAGTGGTATTAGTTCTACTCGGAGTAGTGGTGTTTTGCGCAGCGATCGTCGGCGCGATACTACTGTTTACGAAAAATATTGCCAACCAAGTCAACCAAGACTTCATATCGATAGGCAATGATAGGGTTCCATCGGTGAAATATATCCTTGGCGAAAATCGCGCGATAACAGGTATTAACTCAAGCATTGAAAATGGGGTCTCAAAAAAGGAAATTCAATATAGCGTGCCCGAAAACCAACAAGAAGATATGACAACATACATAATAGCCCTTCGTGAGGACTACGGGTACAAACACATCAACGACTACGATTTTTCCGAATCAGTCGGGGTTGATATAGAACTCGCGAAAGAATCTGACGAGGACGGATATATTGTCACAGTACGTGTAGACTATAACCGCGTAGGGTATACAATAACCATTACACGAGAGCAAGGAGCCCTAAGGGTTATAGAAGATAACCTGGAAGTCGGATCTACGCCCTCCACACCGGATGACACAGTTATCACGCCAGAAACGAAGGCGCCGGAACCAACGCCCACTCAAACACCCCCGGAAGTAACAACGCAACTACCTCTACCTACGGATTCGCTACTTGGCCAATATCTCGACACAATGACTGCTGACTCATTCTATTTAAGCGTCCATATCCGATCCGGTTGGGGTGAGCAAGACGATGAAGAGGATTCCTATGCCGGCCTTGACTTGACATGCGAGATTGCCAAGGAAGGAAGTATGATGGCCATGGTTCTTGAAGATTTCAGTATGCGCGTTATCTACAAAGATGACAAGTCCTATACTGTTATGCCAAGCGTAGAAACTGTTGTAGTATCAGACTACGCAAGCGGGTTTGGGATCGAAGACCTTATTCCAGAAACTGACGGACTCTCATTTCTCGGGACAGGCACAGGCGAGATGCTTGGCAGAACTCTGCCTTACGAAGCATATCATTCGGATCAGGATTTGGGAGAAGAAACAAGACTTTATTCGGAAGACGGGGTGCTGGTTGGTTTGCAGCAGATTGTTGGGGGACAGGTATCGGTGACGATGGAAATCTTTGAACTTAGTGTAAACGTACCTCCCGGCATATTTGATATTCCAGAAAGCTATACAGTCATAGAGGGATGACATATCTGCAGTTATAAAAAGCGAGTGACGCCACTCGCTTTTTATAAACGGTTGCCCGAGTTTTCATTTTCCTACGCAAAAACGCTCAAATATCCGCGTCATAACGTCCTCGCGCATGACCTTGCCTGTCGCAAGGCCAATCGCCGTCAACGCGGCTTCAATATCGGTAAGTATGGCGTCGGGCGTGACTGACGCCCTTACCGATGCTAACGCCAAATCCACGCTATCGATAGCGCGCGAGATCGCTTCCGACTGACGCGCATTCGTAATGATTTCACCTGTAGCGACAACCTCGGGTTCAGGGAACATTCTCCTTATTTCCGCGTCTAATACTTCAAGTCCCGCACCTGTGAGGGCGGAAACCCGAAAATACCCAATGCCAAGCCTTGTCAGTTCGTCCAGATCAAGGGCATTGGGCAGATCTGACTTATTTACTGCGGCAATCTTCGGCACATCTGCGGGTATGGAGCGTAGCGCTTCAAAATCCTCGTTCCATAATGGCTCAGAGCCGTCAAGCACCAGGACAACGAATCCAGCGCCGTACATAGCGCCGCGCGCGCGCTCGACCCCAAGCTTTTCGACTGTACTGTCAGTTTTTCTCAGTCCTGCCGTATCGATAAGCCGCAAAACAACGCCTCCGAAAAATATTTTTTCTTCGATGGTATCACGCGTAGTCCCAGGCAGGTCGGTCACAATTGCTCGGTCATAACCTAAAAGCGCGTTAAGAAGCGATGATTTGCCTGTATTCGGACGCCCGATGATAGCTGTAGGGATGCCGTCGCGCAAAACCCTGCCCCTTTCATACGTGGCGAGCATTCGGTTAAGCTCTTGTTTTGCGTTGAGTAGCGTGGAAACATATCCTTGCGTTTTAAAATCGTCTATGTCCTCGTCAGGATAGTCAACAACGGCGTGGAAATGCGCCACAATGTCAAGCAGCGACGAATAAATAGTTTCCAGACGCAGACCAACCGCGCCTCGAAGCTGCCCTGCCGCGTTCCAGACTGCCATTGGAGTCTCCGCCTCAATAAGGTCAATCACTGCTTCAGCTTGCGTAAGATCCATACGCCCGTTGAGAAAAGCCCGTTTAGAAAACTCGCCTGGCAACGCCTGGCGGACACCGTTCGAAAAGAGCGCGCGCAACGCTTCGGATAAAACCATAGGCGAACCATGGCAATGAAACTCGACCATGTCTTCGCCAGTGTAACTACCCGGCCCGCGCGAGACCACGCACAGGCACAGGTCGATAAGTCTACCGTTGGCGCACCTAAGCTCGCCATAATACATGCGCCTGTCCTCGGCGTCGGCGAGTCTTTGTCCGTTAATGGCTCTAAACACACTGTCAGCCGCCGCGACCGCGCCGCCGCCGCTGATTCTTATGATCCCGATCGCCGATATGCCCCCGCCAGTCGCTATTGCCGCTATAGTATCGGACAAACACTCACCCCCAAAATATCTTCATATGAATATTCAAAAATAGATTATAATGCATTATAATAGAAGCAAGACGCGAACGCAATAGCTGGAGTGATTAAAGATGATTAAGATACTGATTGTCGAAGACGAAAAGCCGATATCGGATCTGCTCAGGATGAGCCTAACAAAAGCGGGCTATAACTGCGCTTGCGCGTTCGACGGACTTGTAGCCGCCGATATCCTTGAAAAAGAGAGGTTCGACCTCATTTTGCTAGACATCATGCTTCCAGGCGCGAACGGATACGAACTGATGGAGTACATACAGCCAATGGAGATCCCTGTAATATTCCTAACTGCAAAAGGCATGGTCGAGGATAAAGTCCGGGGGCTTCGCATGGGCGCGGACGACTATATCGTCAAGCCGTTCGAGATAATAGAGATGCTTGCGCGAGTGGAAACAGTTCTGCGCCGATACCACAAACTGGACCGCATGATCGAAATAGCAGGGCTGAGCATAGATACGCGCTCCATGATAGTAAAGCGGGACGGCGAGGAAATATCGCTTACGCGCAAAGAGTACGATTTGCTCCTGCTGTTCGCCCGGAATCCGGGCACTGCGCTATATCGCGACACAATTTACGACCGGGTCTGGGGCGGCGACTATTTTGGTGACAGCCGCACTATAGACCTGCACGTCCAGCGTGTGAGAAAAAAAGTCGGCTGGGAAGACAAACTCCAGTCAGTCTATAAGGTGGGGTATCGCCTCGAGGCATGACGAGCGATAATCTGTGAAGTCTAGGGGGTACGGCGGCACCATGCGGTTTAGGACGAAAATGATGATAACGTTCACGATCATGCTGGCGCTAGCATTCGGTATTGGCGGTAGCGCGCTCATAACAGCCTCGACAAACAGCGCCCTCGAACAGTCGCGTGAAGCTGCGGCAAGCTCGCATAGGCTGATACTGTACACCCTATCCGCAGTCAGCGGACAATCGAGGAACATCCAGCCGGGTAGGGAATACGACGCGCTTGTCGACGCGGTCACGCGCCTTGATGAACAAAGCGGGCACAATTGGCTGGCCTTGCGTTTGTCGGACGACAAGGACGTTATTTACGCAAGCCGAATGCCAGGGAATTTCAGCGACAGCCTCATAAGGAGCATAAGAAAAGACCAGTTCGCAATGCTGGCGTTTCGCGGCGAGAACGGAGCATACCTCATACAAATCGCCGGTCAATTCGAATTCAGCGCCAGGACGCTGTATTTCGAGAGCGTATACGACATTAGCCTGGTCTATGCCGCCAGGCAGCGCCAACAGGCAATTTACAGGCAACTTTTTATAGTTGTCACAATAATGGGCGCGGCTATATCGTGGTTACTATCAGTTTGGATGACTTCCCCTCTCAGACGCTTATCAAGAGCCGCTCAGAGCATAGCGTCCGGCAATATGAGTTGCCGAACCCCACTGGGTGGTAAGGACGAGATAGGCGTATTGGCGTCCGATTTCAACAATATGGCAGATCGGCTAGAACAGAACATAAACGATATGAAAGACGCGATGCGGCGCCAGGAAGAATTCATGGGCGGGTTCGCCCACGAACTCAAGACACCGATGACGTCGATAATCGGTTATGCGGATCTGCTGCGCGGTCACGCGATGTCTGACGACGACAAAAGAGACGCGGCGAATTACATCTTCATGGAGGGGCGCAGACTGGAAGTACTCTCGCTAAAGCTGCTAGATTTGATTGTCCTGAAAAAACGCGAGTTTACATTCCTTCCAATCAGCATATTAACTATCGTCGAAGACGCGGCAAGACTGCTCAAGCCTGTGCTCCTCAAGAGAAACGTGCAATTATCGTACGATTGCGACGGCGGGGTGTGCCAGATCGAACCGGATCTTTTTATGTCCCTTCTGCTTAACCTTATCGACAACGCCCGCAAAGCGATCGACGGGGGCGGCGAGATAACGATCAGGTCCAAAACAAGAGAGGGGATGTGCGAAATAAGCGTTACTGACAACGGCAGAGGGATACCAGAGGAAGAACTAAGCAAAATCAAAGACGCCTTTTACCGTGTGGACAAGTCGCGTTCGCGCTCGCAAGGAGGAGCCGGGATGGGCTTGAGATTATGCGACGAAATAGCCGCCCTGCACGGCGGGGAAATCGAGTTTGAAAGCGAACCGGGTAGGGGTACAACCGCCACAGTAAGGCTGAAAGCTGAACAGTGAGGCCAAGTATAGATACCGCGAGTAATAGATTGAGTTGTGGCTTGAGCCAACAGGAGAATTATGAAGTTTTGGCACTATATTATACTAATAATGGCGGCTTTGTTGTTACTGGGTTTCTTTTTTCTGCCGAACGCGGTTGCGGAGGTTTCAGACTCAAGAAGTCTCGGCAACCTTGTTATGATAGATTCGCAAAGGATCAGTTTTGACTCTACATCCGAGCTATCGCTACCCGAACGCATCGCGCTCGCGGCTAATCCAAAAGCGGGGGTACTGCCTGTAGAAACTGGGAACGCAATGGATGACGGTATGGCCAAGGAAACAATAGGATTGGAACTTTTGCGATTCTTCAAAGACAGCCTGTTTCAGTTCGATTTCAACGAATACGACGTGGAAGAAGGAGCGGCAATGCTGATAGTAGACGCCGACCTCCCGTCGCGTAATTTGATTGTTTGGGAGTTTGTGATCATTGACCGCGCGGAAAATAAAATAACCGTTACGCTCGATGACGAAACGGGAATAATACTCAGATTGATATACAGGCTGGGGAACCAGGACAATACATTGATCGGAGAAGAAGAAGCTGGATCTCCAGGTGATGAGTTTTACTCAATGACACAAAGGCTGGTAGAAATGATGAAAGACTATTATGAACTGCCTATTACGCTCGCGGACTATCAGTTCAGAGGCAGAATCGCGTTTTACAGGGCGGACCTCTTTAGCGGAGGCCGCGCCATACCGATGTACGGCGCCGTAAGGCCAGCCAGCTTCACAATGAACGAGCGGGTCTGAAGCTGTCACGCTGTGCCGGAATATCAGCAGAAGGTCTTAAAAACTCCTAAGGGGATCCTAAGACCCAATTTGATCCAAATCATACGGTGTAGACTGGTAGACATAGTAATTTAACCAGTTTGAATACATGAGTTGGGCATGTGCGCGCCAGTAAATGGACGGTGTCGCGGAGGGATCGTCGCCTGGGAAATAGTTTTGTGGGATGTCGATTGGCAAGCCTTTTTTAATATCACGGAAGTATTCAAGCGCAAGTGTATCCGCGTCATATTCCGGATGGCCTGTAATAAACACTCGGTGGTTGTCTATGGATTTCACGGCGAAAACTCCCGCTTCGTCTGATACCGATAACAGCTCTAGGCTGGGTACAGCGAGAATGTCGGAATCCAAAACCCCTGTGTAGCGCGAGTGCGGCATAAAGAATTCGTCGTCAAAACCGCGGAAAAACGGTGACTGCGGTTTTAACACTTTGTGCCGGAAGACGCCAAAGAGTTTTGAGTCAAGCGGATACTTACGTATCCCGTAGTGGTAGTACAGGGCGGCTTGGGCGCCCCAGCAGATATGCAATGTGGAATGAACGTTCCGCGTCGTCCATTCCATTATGTCGCACAACTCTCCCCAGTAGTCGACGTCCTCGAATTCCAGGTTTTCAACAGGTGCACCTGTGATGATCATGCCGTCGAAGTGTTGGTTGCGCACGCTGTCAAACGAGGTATAAAATGACGAGAGGTGTTCCGCGTCAACGTTTTTCGAATCATGGCTGATGGTACGCAAGAATTCGACCTCTATCTGCAGCGGGGTGTTTGAAAGTTTCCTCAAAAGCTGCGTCTCAGTGATGATTTTTGTGGGCATAAGGTTGAGTATGAGCAGACGCAAGGGCCTGATATCCTGATGTATCGCGCGTAACTCAGTCATAACAAATATATTCTCGTTTTCAAGGATATTAGCCGATGGCAACTGATCGGGGATTTTAATAGGCATAACAGGCTCCTTAATGAGGAAAATAAAACAGTGAGTATGTCGTATAGTATGTCGTATTATAAATTGTGGGTATCCAAAAAGCAATTGAAAAATAAATTATAAAAAAGGTATTGACACAGGGTATGCATCCATGTTATCATTTCGTTCTGCCATGGGAAGCCTCATAGCTTTCCAGGGTTAGCCGCGAGGGCGGATGCACCTTGTAAATTAAACAATGTAAGCAAAAGCGCACCAAGGCCAAAAGACGGCTGGCAGGAG
>WRNV01000084.1 GCA_009776445.1 Oscillospiraceae bacterium
CCTTGATGCTTCATGGTTAATAACACCCGTGGAACCAGTACGCGCTCTCCTTTGGTAGTCGCTTATTGGATCTTTCAGATACTGTTTTATTTTTTCGCCCTGTTCACCATTTGTNAACGAGGGTAAATCGCTTAACGCATCNTATACNGTTACAAATTTTGAACCGATTTCAGACGTTGGTTTTTTTACCAAAGACTGCCCATCAAAAGTCGTTGTGAAATTTGGACGTATCGGAGCGTGATAAATAGGTTCTGGAAAAACAGACGTAGGCAAGTTTTCCCCCCGCAGACCGAGAATAATCGTCCGCCATCTCATTTGCGGCACCCCGTAGTAAGCTGCACCCAAGATACGGACATCAGCGCCATACCCTAAATCTGCCAGTGCGTCGAGGATTGCATGAAGTGTTGCTCCGTCCTCAAAAGAAACAAGGCCAGGTACGTTTTCAATCAATATTGCTCGCGGCGCAAACACATCTACAAAGCGAAGAAAATCTCTGAACAAATGATTGCGTTCATCAAGCGTGCTACGGATGGGCGCATTTATCGAAAACCCTTGACACGGAGGGCCGCCAGCGATTAAGTCAAGTTCTTCTCGTTCCACGTTCAAATCTTTCATTATTCTTTCAGGGTTAAGTTCCCTTATGTCTGCGGTCACAACCTTTGTGCTTGGATGGTTGCGCTGATATGTCTGTGCATATTCCGGCATAATTTCATTTGAGAATAGCCCATGAAAGCCAGCCTCAGTTAGTCCTTCCGATAACCCCCCTGCGCCAGCAAAAAGATCAATGAAGTTGAAATCATGCATAGACATGTGATTGTCCTCCTGTTTAGAAAAGAGCCTACTTATCGGCAACGATTTTTTGTGTCCTTGCGTTTTTTCTACGCCCATCAATAGATTTAGGCGTGTCCTTTGGAATCAACCATATACGATCCTTGCGGACAGCACCGTCGATACGACCTTTTGAACATAGTGCCTGTACCCGTCGCGTTTTATACCCCACCGAGTTCCCACTTCTGCGGGGGTCAGCCAGTCTATATCCATTCACGCACCTCATGCAAAACGCTATATGTAGTATTGTAGCACGGTCGAGCGCACGATACAAGCACTACTGTGTTTTATTTTTTCAACTATACGTCTATACGTATTATGACGATTCTCCCATTTTTGCTGTCCAAAAAAACGGACTGGAATCGTACAAATCAGAAAAAGTATACAAGTTCTCTCTCCAACCCAGAAAAGTTCCTTGACAATATAGTCCGAGGGGATCGTTTATTTTATTCCGTATCGATGGACGGCAGTCATAGTGAATAGGCACAATACCACAAATAACATCGTTATCCGTTCTTGTGCACAATCATGTTGCATTATTCAAGTAGGGGCGAACCTAAGTGTTCGCCCTCGTGCATGTTTCCTGTGTACCAAGAACCTAAGTGTTCGCCCTCGTGCATGTTTCCTGTGTACCAGGAACCTAAGTGTTCGTCCTCGAGCATGTTTCCTGTGTACCAGGGACCTTCGGTGTTCACCCTCTTACATGTCTCCTGTGCTGTTGTCAGGTCAGACACATAATGAGTTCATCCATGTTGATTTGTGATTGAACAATACCGGCGTATTTACCGGGTTTTACACCGTAAGTTGTAATCATTGTGAGGTGGAGAGCTTTTCGCGTTTTTGTTTCATTCCGGAACACTTCGATTTTCCCTCGCAGAGCTAGGTCATAAGCACGGCTAATTTCAAACGGGCCTTTAGCAAATTTTATTTCGCAAAGATTGATTACTCTATCACTGCGGTCAATAACAAGATCGATCTGGGCGCCTTTGTCATCATTTCGGCTGATCCAGGAAGCAATCTCTGTGTGAACGCCGGATATTCCCAGAGCTTTTTTGATCTGTTTGATATGCGCAAGGCATACTTGCTCAAAAGCATAACCGCTCCAAGCGCGGTGTCCGGCGTTGTCNGTGTATGTACTCCAGAAATTCTCGCTGTCAGTTTTGCGGATAAACGAGAGGTGAAAAGCTGTGAACGGATCTGNAAGTTGATAGAGNGCGCCATTTTTCTCCTTACCGAACGGTTTNTATTTGCGAATAAAACCGCTTTCCTCAAGTTCTAGTAGGATTCTTGTCAGGTTNCCGCCATTTCCAAAATCGACAATGCTAGCGATAGTCTCTCGCGTCAATCCTTGCTTTTTCGCGTGCAACGCCTCCAGCACCTGAATATGTTTTGCTGGATTAATAAAAAGCGTATCCATCAACCTGTTAAACTCAAAGCGCAACGGCGCTACCTCGCCAAAACAAATTCTATCTACATTAAGCGCAAGACTGTATCGTTTTTCGACCATACGGAGGTAGTACGGTATCCCGCCGAAGATCATATAACTTTCGATCAAATCTTGGGTATTCATGGCGACGCCTCTGCTTGTGTAATATTCCATGCACTCCGCAAGCGTAAATGGTTTTAAGGCGATTTGCCGCGTTATCCGATTGTACAGACCGCCCTTGTTCCGGAATATTTTCTTCGTAATCCATGAGGTTGCCGACCCGCACGCAATCAGCATGATATTTTTTTGCCCTGACGCCCAACCGTTCCAAAATTTCTCAAAGGCAGGAATGAAATCAGATTTTTTGTTGTCCATCCAAGGCATTTCGTCGATAAAGATCAGTAAACGGTCTTCAGTATTTGCTTTTGTTATTAAAGCGCGTAAGGCATCAAAGGCATCAAACCAATTGTCAGCAACATCAGCGCCGCCATTTTCTGGAGTCCATCCATGTTCACGCAACGACTTTGTGAATTCAGTCCTCTGCTGCCTTGCATTCCTATTTGCCACACCAGTGTAGCTGAAGAAAAACTCATTGCCAAATGTTTCACGTACAAGATATGTCTTACCTATACGACGACGACCATAAATCACAACAAATTCCGCTTCTCGGCTCAAAGCTAGCTCATTCAGAAGCAGCTGTTCTTCTTTTCGACCAATCATACTACGCCTCCACAAGAAATATAAAATGCTGAAACAGCGTATTTTTTACCCGTTTCAGCATTTTATAATATTCATGTAGTGACGTCAACCTATAATATAACAATTGTAGGGGCGAACCTATGTGTTCACCCTCATGCATGTTTCCTGCGTACTAGGGCAGACACATAGGTCTGCCCCTACGGTGATCGTATATTTTCCCGTTTAAATGGTCGTATGGGCGAACCTATGTGTTCGCCCTCGTGCATGTTTCCTTCGCACCAGGGCAGACACATAGGTCTGCCCCCCTAATTCCCTGCGACGCTTGCTCTTGCCGCGTATCTCTTGTTTGTCAATTCCTTATTTAGAAGATCCAATACATCGTCCACTGACAGGCCTAATGACTCGACGCACTCAAGAGCCGCCGCGATATCGAGGCACTTTCTTTTGTCCGACAGATTGCTGCGCTTTCGCTGCAATTCCCTAATTTTTATTTGGAGCGACTCCATTTCGGCGTCTATCTCGTCTATTTCCGCTTCGTATTCCACTGCCTTTTTCAATTGCGACATGGTTAACTCCTTTCCAACGCGGCGCCTTGTGGTCTTGCGGATAGGTCACGCCGACAAGCCATATTGTATACCAGATATATGGATTTGCGCAATAATCGTATGGCTTCAAGTTGTCTTCCTTGAACGCGGCTTTATTACGCTAAAGTTGCACCTGAGCCGTTTGATTTAGATAATTTCAGGCTACAAATGAACGGATTATGTAACGTATTCGTAACATACCGATTATAGTATATTAATGGGTCTTCATTTGTTTGCCGGCTGGTTTGCCGTGGGCTGGGTGCCAATAAATGCGCCGCCTGTAGGGCATGGGGGGATGGTCAGCAAGCAATAAACCGTGATCCTATATTCATTGGCGTTATACAATTATGCGTCTATGCAAACGAAAAGTTTTGGAGGAATTCTACTATGATTAAAACAAAAAAACGAATACTATCTCTGTTGCTCGCGTTTATGGTCATCATTCCAAGCCTGAGCGCGATCGACGTCGCAGTAGCCGCCGATCCGGTAAACATCGCTTATCGGAGGCCGGCTTACGCTTCGCTTTACCAAAACACCCCAGCGAGCCTGGGGACGTCGGTTACGGCGGGTTCGTGGTCTACGAGCGACACGGCGACTTCGCTTCCCAGCTACGACGAGACCGCGATGAATCTGACCGACGGGATAATCGGGGATGTTAACAACCCACTTGCCTACCCGATATTCGACGCGTTTAACATCAACGGGACAAAGACTGCGGGGACCGGTGTTTCCGCTGTCACCGTAAGCAATTTAGGCAATATGATCAACGGGCAAACTTTAAGTACAGGCACCGCGACGCTCTCCGTAAGTACGAGCGCGCCGATTTCTGCAACTAACCCGCTGATCCTCAAAGCCACGCTGTCCAAACCTGAAAAGGTCATGGCGTACAGCATGCTAAACCAATTGGGCAACAGCACAGTGACGAATAAACCGCACGCATGGAGTATGCAAGCGTCGAAAACCGGCGGCGACGCGGCGTCTGAATGGGTCACGATCGACTCGTACACCCTTACGCAGACACCGGGTTCCGGATCGCTGAGCGGGACGAACGCCAGCTCGCCTTTCAACGGCATGGATGTGCGTTTTGTCGACGCGAGCGGTTTCCCCAACGGGTTGTCGTTCTACACTTACAACGGCTCCGCCCAGGCGACTGCGGGCGTGCGCCGCGATACGACGTGCAATGATTATTACCAATACTACAGGATGGTCGTAACCAGGACGAACGCGACGTCGACGACGTCCGGCGTCTCCGTTGGGCTAGCCGATTTCGCGCTATTTGCCGAAACGCCGGGCGGAGGTTTGCGTAACGTTTTGCGCAACCCGTTTATCAGCAGGTGGAGGAGTACGGCTAGCGCGGCGCAATGGGTATACGTCGATTTGGGCGAAAACGTTTCTTATGACAGCTTAAAGCTGTTCTGGGGCAAAGACAGCTACGCGACAAATTATACCGTCCAGGTTTCAAACGATGTTAGCTACAACTATGGCAACGGCGGAGGGACAGGCGAAAACGCGAACAGTACCTGGACGACCATAGCAACGCAGACGGAAGGCGCCGGCGGGACAGAGGAGATTTCCTTCCCACTTCAGACGGCGCGTTATCTAAAGATCAATATGACGTCCCGCGTGTCGGGCTCATCGGACTACAAGCTTTACGAGCTTGAGGTATACGGCGAGAGGGATGAGGAGCCTTACGCCAACCCGTCCAGGCCCGCGCCCGAGGCAGATGGCTTCCAAGAACTGACAGGCGGCGACTGGAAACTCGCCCGCGCCGAGGAAATGACGGTCACAGGCGAACAGCTTTCTGTCGCGGGTTATGACGACAGCGCTTGGCTCCCGGCAAAAGTGCCCGGAACCGCGCTTATGTCATACGTGAATGCGGGAGTTCTCCCCGACCCCAACTTCGACATGAACATGATGTTCATATCCGATACTTATTTTTACAGCGACTGGTGGTACAGGACTTCGTTCGACATTCCGGCTGACAAGGCTGGTCAGAGCTTTTATCTTAATTTTAGCGGCATCAACTGGAAAGCGAAAGTGTTTATCAACGGCAAGGCGATAAGCGACGACGCAAACGATATCGAGGGCAGCTTCATCAGAGGAAAATTCGATATCTCTGGTTTCGCGGGCGTCGGCAAAAACTATCTGGCGGTGCATATATCTCCGCCTGAACACTACGCGACTGCCCATACGAAGAGCTATTCCACGCCAAACACAAACGGCGGCTTGCTCGGCGCGGACAACCCAACGTTCCACGCCTCCGCAAACTGGGACTGGGTGCCTACGATTCGAGGCCGCGACACGGGCATCTATGATAAAGTGTTCTTATCGTATTCCGGGGGCGTCAACCTTGTCGATCCGTGGGTAGTGACTGAATTCGACAAAGCACGCCAGTTCAGCGACAACGACCTGCTCAGCGACCTAAAACCCAGCGACGACCCGGCATATGATTTCTCGAAGGCGCATACGACGCTGAAAACGGAAGTCAGCAACACGACCGGGGAGAGTGTCACAGCGGTCGTGACATGTGCGTACGAACCAAGCGGCGTCACATTTAGCAGCGCGCCAATAGTCGTCGCTCCCGGCGCCATAGTGCCTGTTGAAATGAAAGCCGACATAGCAAATCCGCAGGTTTGGTGGCCGAACTGCTATGGCGAGCAACCGCTATATACGGCTACCGTCAAGGTCAGCGTCGACGGCGTCGTCAAAGATGAAAACACGTTCCGCTTCGGCGTCAGGCAACTTGTTTTCACATATACTCCTCCTACCGGTTCCAGCTTCCCCTCAACAAGCAACTTCGGTTCAAGTACGCAGAGTGACTCCGCGCTAAACGTATTTTGTAACGGCGTGAGGATATTCTGCCGGGGCGGCAACTGGGGCATGGACGACAGCAATGTCGATCTTACATACGAGGGCTACCGCGTCAGGGTCAAGCTCCACGCCGAGGAAAACTTCACGATGATCCGCAACTGGGTCGGAATGACGATGAAAGAAGAATTCTATGACGCTTGCGATGAGTATGGGATTCTGGTTTGGGACGATTTCTGGCTTGCCAACCCATGGGACGGCCCAGACCCGCTCGACAACGATATGTTTATCGCAAACGCCAGGGATAAGATAAAGGTCGTGCGTAAACACGCCAGCATGGCGATTTACTGCACGCGCAACGAGTCGGTCGTCGCCAGGCCGCTTGACTCGAATCTCCAAGCGTCGATAACAGAGCTAGACGGCACGCGCGCCTATGTGCGCTCTTCAGACTCGGCGGTCTTCGGCATAAACGGACACGGGCCATATACCGAACAGGAGAGAAAAGCGTACTTCTACGGCAGCAACAGCGCTAATTTCCAGCTCCACACGGAGCGTGGACAGCACGTAATCCCGAACTACGAAGTGCTTGCTAAATATTTCAGGCCTGAGAACATGTGGCCAGGCTATACATCCGCCAGCACGACCGCGCATCCGTGGCGCACCAATGTCGTGGCTGCCAACGTATGGGGAGTGCATGACTTCTTCATGGGCGGAAACGGGCCGGCGACCAATTTCTTTTCCCAGCTAACCACCTACGCGACGTTCGCGACGCTGGCTGATAGGTACAACAGCATAGAGGGCTTCACCACCGTATCGCAGCTACCGAACTACGACCTGCACCGGGCGATGTTCGAGGGGTTTGTCGAGAAAAAGGGCAGCGGCTTGCTGATGTGGATGAGCATGAGCGCCTGGCCGTCATTCGCGTGGCGCACGTTCGACTACTACTATGATACGTCGTCTGCATATTTCGGTATTAAAAAAGCCTGCGAACCGCTAGGGATCATTTGGAACCCAACAAACAGCGCCGCCGCCACCGGTACCTCGAACTCCAGCACATATAACCCGCGCCCAGGCGAAATCGCTATCGTCAACAACTCGGGCAAGGTACTCACAAACCTGAAAGCCGTAGCGAAAATCTATTCGATGAACGGCGAGCTGCTGAAAACCGTTTTTGAGACCGACATACCACTGTTGTCCGTCGACCAGCTCCTGTCGCTGAGCACGGCGGCAAACAGCGCGTTGTGGACGACTACGCCGACATCAACGAGAGTCAAGTTCCTCAAGCTCGAAGTGTTCGACGATAAAGACAATCTGCTAACCGACAACTTCTACTGGCGCGACACCGTCGGGGAGACTGCCGCTACGTCCGCTCCGAACTACACCGAAATGCAAAACATGCCAAAGGTCAGCCTTGAGGCGACGGCTGCCTACGCCAGTTCCGACGTGAACTCAAATTACTACAGCGTTGTGGTCAAAAACAACACGGACAATGTAGCGATTCAAGTTAGGGTCAAGGCTGCCGACGACGACGGGGAGATCATCCTCCCGGTATACTATAGCGACAACTATTTTAGTCTACTTCCCGGCGAATCCAAGACAGTAACGGTCGATGTCGAGAAACTGTATTTCGACGATTTCCCAGAAATAACCATCAGCGGGTTCAATGTAAACGAGGCTGAGGTCCAGTATCTCATCGACGCCGACCATGACGCCACGCTAGCTAGCTTCGCGTATGGCGGCCAAACATTTACGGTTGCCCCCGGCGTCTATGAGTACGACGTCAACATCCCGGCAAACGTTAGCGCAATTTCCGCCTTTGCCGCCGCCAACGTCGTACCCAGCTATCCCAACGACGTCAACGTCAGCGTCGAGCTGTCACCCGCGAGCGGTGCCGTACCTTGCGTAGCTACCGTAAAAGTGGTGAGCAAAGAGCATTCGAAGCTAAGGTTGACGTATAAGATAAACTTTGGCCATCTCACCGTAACCGATCTTTCAGCAAGCGTTGACGCTGTCACGGGCTGGACTGCAGCGGCGAATATCCGCTTTGGCGACGGCGCGACGACGTACAGGCTATACTTCGCGGTTTATGCGGGAGGCAAGCTGGTCGAAGTGAAAGAATTCGAGAAAGGCGCGCTCGCCCTGCACAGTAGCGGCGTCATCAGCGAAAACATCCCGCTACCCAATCTGACGGGTGTTAGCGGCGCGATAACGCTCAAAGTATTCCTATGGGATCAAGACTTCATCCCACTAGCGCCAAACTGGTCAGCTCAAGGATAATTTTCTAAAAATTCTGAGATGAACGCGCAGGGCGAAATTAATCCGCCCTGCGTGTCTTGTTATGAACCGAAAAACATTGACAGTAAATTATGGCGGACGTATAATTATTGCGCAAACTCTAACGGAATTTGTGCTGAAAATAGGTGTTTTGCCATCAAAATCATCAGGAATTGTTGAAAAACAGTTCCGTGACGATTGGGGGGGATGGCGAAATAACCTGAATCAAAGCGCAGAAAACGTTAGCGTGAGTTTTGTGCTTTTGTATATGTTATCATAATTATTCTTAATTTAAGGAGTGACATTAGATGTTAAGCTTTATTAAACCTGCTTTTTCTCGGGGTGGAAGGAAACTGGCGGCGCTTATAATTGCCGCCGTATTATTGGTATCCGCCTTACCAGTCATGAGCGTACAAGCGTTATCCGGCACGGCAAATTTTTCTCCGACTGAGAGCAACTTATCACCTAAGTACTGGGTTACAGCCAGCGCCAGCAGCAATTCCGACGACGCGGAAAACGCTCTTGACGGCAGCGCGGATACCGCTTGGTTAGCAGACAAAGCCGACAGCGCGAAATGGTTCATGGTTGACCTGTCCGGCGGCTATAACGCCGTACGCAAAACTGAAGTGACGTTCCCGGACGCCGCCACAATATACCAATACAAACTGGAAGGCTCGGCTAACGGGACAAACTGGAGCCTTCTGGCGGATAGAAGCGGCAACACAAGGGTAGCCGCCGGATTCACGGACGTATTTCAGCTCGACAATCTGCGTTATATAAAGCTGACGTTCTTGAGCAGCAGCAATATCGGCATTAAGAATATCAAAGTTATCAACTATCTGCGCCCGGATCTGAGCAACGGCTCCGATATGTCGGAACTTACAAGCTCAAGCACTACAAACTACTACTACAACGGCACGAACACCAGCGACGGCCACAGGGGCGGGAACATCAGCGGAAGCACCCCTGCCCTGGGCAACAATATTTACGGCCTTGTCAAAGACTCTGGCTGGTCCATCCTCCGCCTGCGTATCTGGAATTCATCTAGTAACCCAAACAGCACAACAGCTTCATGCGGCCCTTACGTCACCCGCAACATGGCCAGATACATAATGGGCGCGGGGCTGGATCTGGGTATAGACCTGCACTATTCCGACACATGGGCGGATCCTCAGCACCAAGCCAAACCAACAGCGTGGGGCAACCTCGCGTTTGACAGCCTTGTTACGACAATGAACACCTGGACGTATGACATGATCAAGTCACTTGTGGATCAGGATACCGTCCCGGAATATGTCGCAGTCGGCAACGAGATATCAAGCGGTTTCATGTGGGGCAGCGAATGGAATTCGATTGCTGGACACGGCGGCTCATCGGGATACAACATAACCCAACCGGGCGGCGGATTGCTATGGAATTACTGGCGCGAAGACGAAGTTACGCCAGCTCAGTATCAGCAGTACCTTACGCAAATGGATCGTTTCTTACAATTGGTCAACGCCGGCGTCGAAGCGGTTGATAAAGTGAACGCGGATTGCGGCACCAACATAGATACGGAGCTTCACTTTGCGTTTAACGTCGTCGAGGGCGACAACAGGGTGCCTATCCCCGAGAGTGAGCAACTGCCGCGCTTGGATGAACTATTTAGGCGGCTTTCGACTTCGCTGAAAGAAAACGGAAACAGCGTAGATCGTATAGGCATTTCATATTATCCCGACTGGCATGGCTCGCTCGCTCATCTTGAGGACAATATCAAGGTAATACGCAGTTATATGCCCGACGTAAAGATAAACATTTCTGAGTGTTCGCCGCCCAATTCGGGTTCTAGAAACGATGCGAACAGAGGTTCGTACACCGCAACTGTGCAGACTCAGGGCGAAGATATAGCGACAATCATGAAAATTGTAAGCGACATCCCGAATAACCTCGGCGTAGGCGTTCTGACATGGGGCGGTTCCGGCTCGTACCAATACGGCCCGGTCAACTTTACTACCTCAGGCAACCCGCGTCAGCCTTACGCCAGCATTAAAGTGTATAAAGACGCATTCCCGACAAACGTTGTCGAAAGCGGCGTCTATGTGACGACGCAGACAGGCGTTGCGCCGGTTCTTCCGTCAACCGTCAAAGAAATCGACGCGGTTACAGGCGTTATAAAGGACTCGGCGGTCACATGGGGCAATGTCTCCGCCGGCAGTTACGCGACGGCAGGCACATTCCAGGTAACCGGAACGGTGACGACGACTGGGAATATGAACGCTGTGACGGCATATGTTACCGTCGTCGATTACAGAGAGCCTTCATATTCGGTAGATTTCATAAAATATATCGCCGGCGGAATGGAGGCTACTTTCTCGATCGACAACGTATTTGGCGATGAAGACTTATCGGCTATAGGCTACGTCGCCGTTTACGACGCGAAAGGAAGGCTCGTTAGCGTCCAGGACGCTTTGGTTGACGCCGGCGTCGGGGAGGCGAAGAGCGAATCGATTCAACTCGGGGATCAACCGGCGGAATACACGGTCAAGGCGTTTTTCTGGGACGCGGATACATATATCCCGGTTTGTGATGTAACATACCCGGTTGAAGAGGTTTTACCACCGTTTGTACCGGTCATTGAGAACGCGACGAACGTTCCCTCAGGGTACTACTACCAGACGCATAACGCACCAATAAGCGTCGCGCCGATTCCCGCGCTTGAGGGCAGGGAAAACGAATTCATCTGCGGCGCCGACCTGTCGAGCCTCGCGATCGTAGTGGACTGCGGCGCGAAGTTTACCGACCTGAGCGGTCAGAAAATGATCGAGGACGACGAGATTTCCAACTGTCTTGCCATCATGAAGAAGTACGGCCTCAACTGGGTGAGGCTGCGCATATGGAACGACGTATCGGACTTCCCGTCGGGGATTACGGACGGCCAGGGCCCAGGCGGCAAAAACGACTTGGCGCAAGATCTCAGGATCGCGACAAGGGCAAAAGCGCTAGGGCTTAAGATACTGCTCGATTACCATTACAGCGACACATGGGCTGATCCCGGCCGGCAGATCAAACCAAGGGCCTGGACCAACCTTACTCAGCCCGAACTTGAAAACGCCGTATATACGTATACAAGGGATACGCTTCAAGCGTTCAAGGACGCTGGGTGTTTCCCCGATATGGTTCAGATCGGCAACGAGGTCAATAGCGGATTTTTGTATAACAATCTCAACGCCGCCAACACTTCATGGAGCGCGGCGCCGTCGAGCAATACCGGCAATACGAGCAATGAAGCCAACTATATTGCGTATACGAAAGCGGGCATCAGGGCCGTGCGCGAAGTCGATCCGAACAATGGAACCGCGAAACAGTCTAAGGTAATGATCCACCTAGCCAACCCCGAATCGACCACAAGACTGTCGACGAGAGCCGCCATGCTGCAAAGAAACAACGTCGACTACGACGTAATGGGCTCCTCATATTATCCGTGGTGGCACGGCACGATCGCGAACCTTACAACCGTACTAAACGGCATAGCTAACACCTACGGCAAAGAGGTCTGCATCGCCGAGACTGGCTGGGAACACATGGCTACCACTTACAGGCCCAGCCAAAACAGCGGAGGCCCGAACCTGAGCCGCCAGGTCAGCTCTTCCGAAGCGACAGGCTACGCCCTCAGCCCGCAAGGCCAGGCCGACGCGCTGAGAACAATAAGCAACGTCGTGGCGAATGTACCCGACAATAAAGGCCTTGGCGTGTTTGTCTGGGAACCCGCTTGGATATCGACGCCTCAGATGGGATCCGGCTGGGCCGGCAAAAACTCCAATATAGTTGTATCCAACCAAGCGCACTTTGACAGTTTCGGACGCGCGTTGCCTTCGGTCAACATATGGCCCAGGCTGTTCCCAGCCTACAATAATTACGTCGCGCCAACGCTTACATCGTTTGCCGCCGTAAACGTCAACACCAGCGTCGGGACGGCGCCGACAATGCCCGCCCAGGTCACGGCTATCTACAGCGACGGCTCGACGGCTAGCGTTGCGGTAACATGGGACTCCATAGCCTCCTCGCAATACGCCTCCGCCGGGACGTTCACCGTACAAGGCACAGTTGCCGGGACATCGATACGGCCAAGCGCAACGGTAAATGTTTCAGCCTCCGCCGGAACGAACCTACTAGTTGACCCTGGTTTTGAGAACAATAACCGGACTGCGATCAACTGGTCGTTCCCCAACGCGGGGACCTGGTATTCCAGCAACGCGTTTAACACAACGGCAACCTATGTGCGTACCGGGACAAGATCTGTTTTAGTGAGTAACGGCGGTTTAGGGCAAAGAGTCGCTCTGCAAGCGGGAAGGACATACAGATTGACAGCGTGGGTATACTACACCGCAACGGGCGGAACAGCTTACAACTTTGGTTTTAACGACGGCGCCACATCATATCCAGGCGACAATCGGGTCCAGACCATAAGCCATACACGCGCGGCACCGATCGATACATGGAAGCAACTAACCGTCACGTTCACGCCCACAGTGTCGAAAGACTATGTAATATACGTATGGTGCGCAACCAACGCAGCATCATATTTCGACGACTTTGAACTGGTAGAAACATAACATATGTTGGGGCGAACCTATGTGTTCGCCCTCAAGCAAGTTTCCAGCGTACCAGGGGGCGAACCTATGTGTTCGCCCTCATGGTAGGGGCGAACCTATGTGTTCGCCCTCAAGCAAGTTTCCAGCGCGTTTATTGGGGCAGACACATAAGTCTGCCCCAATTACAATAAAACTCAGGCATTATACGGATATATTGTTAAGTTTTTTAAAATCTCGATGTTTCCCGCGACGTATTGTTTGAACTCGTGCCACTACTTAAGAGATACAAACAATACTGATTCATTGATATGCCCTCTTGGCGTGACCGCTCGGAAAGCGTCTTGTGTAGTGATTTTGGTATTCGCAGTTTGAACTGTCCGCTGAAATCGTTAAGGTGGTTTGGCTCAGGGATTGGGATACGATCCTCCAAGCACGCTTCGAACCAGCATTTTTTTGCGTCTTCGATCATATCAAAGCCTTGCGAAATTGTTTCGGCACAAGTTACGCAACCAGGCAATTCCGGACAACATAAAGCAAAGCCGCCTTCTTCCTTATCCTCAACAACTTCAATTTTATAGCTCAAACCCATGTAATAATCTAGGCCTTTTTCCATATTATTCCTTATCCTCTCCTTCAGACACAATGACAGCATCTCTGACTAACTCAATGTAAGCCTTATTTACAGGATTGCCTTTAGGAATGGTTATAGGCATTTTCCCAGTCTTTCGGAATGTGACATGACTTCCGCCTGGTTGCCGCGCTTCGTAGCCGATGGTTTTCAATGCTTTCGATAAATCTTCATAGCGAAGGCTCTTATTTAAACGTAATATCTGCTCAATCAACTTCTCCCATTGCGCCAAATGAATCGCCTCCTGCTGGCTACACAATAACACGATACCACATATGGTGTCAATCGGCAAATAAAAATACCTGGGTATGCACTTGACGCCAACTGACCCAAACCCACTTCAGACAACTAAGCGATAAGGGGGTATCGACTTCGCTTCGACTGCGTACAGCGTT